>CANHTS010000035.1 GCA_947463435.1 Flavobacteriales bacterium
CGTTGATGCCATTGGCACGCGGACGGCTGTATGCTTCCAGTGAAGTTTTCTTGATGATGCCCTGGCGGGTGCACATGATGATAAAGTTCTGATCGAGGTATTCCGGATCGCGCAGGTTCTTCACATTCACATAGGCTTTCACCTTGTCATCCTGCTCGATATTGATCAGGTTCTGAATCGGGCGGCCTTTGGTCACTTTTCCACCTTCGGGAATTTCATACACCTTAAGCCAGAAGCAACGGCCTTTTTCTGTGAAGAACAAAAGGTAGTTGTGGTTGGTCGCCACAAAGAGGTGCTGGACGAAGTCTTCATCGCGATGACCTACGCCCTTATTGCCTTTTCCACCGCGCCGCTGCTCTTTGTATTCTGCCAGCGCGGTGCGCTTGATATAACCCATGCGGGAAATGGTAATCACCACTTCTTCATCGGGGATCAGGTCTTCGATATTGATTTCATCCGCATTGAGTTCGATACGCGTGCGGCGCGGATCGCCGAATTTATCCATCACCTCGCGGAGTTCGTCTTTGATGATCTGATAGCGCAGACCTTCATCTCCGAGTATGCTCTCCAGGTATTCGATTTCCTTCAATACGGCTGCATGCTCTTCGCGAATCTTGTCGCGTTCGAGGCCGGTAAGGCGCTGCAAACGCATATCCAATACCGCGCGGGCCTGGATTTCGGTCATGCCGAAATTGCTCATCAAACCGTTACGGGCTTCGTCCGGACCATTGGCTTCACGGATCAGCTTGATTACGGCGTCGAGGTTATCGAGTGCGATGAGCAGACCTTCCAATACGTGGATACGCTTCCGCGCTTCGGCCAGCAGATACGTCGTGCGCCTTACCACCACTTCGTGTCTGTGCGTAACGAAATGACGGATCAGGTCTTTGACATTCAGCAGTTCCGGCTTACCGTTGACCAGGGCGATATTGTTCACCGAGAAGCTGGTCTGCAGCGGCGTGTATTTGAAAAGCTGGTTGAGGATGATATTGGGAATCGCGTCGCGCTTCAGTTCGAAAACCACGCGCATCCCTTGCCGGCCGCTTTCATCGCGTAAAGCCGATATTCCTTCGATCACCTTTTCATTGATCAGCTCTACGGTCTTTACGATGATCTGTGAAGGCGAAACCTGGTAAGGCACTTCGGTCACGATGATCATTTCTTTGCCGGTATTGCTGGTTTCTATTTCAGCTTTTCCGCGCATCAGCACACGTCCGCGGCCGGATGCCATCGCTTCGCGCACACCTTCGACGCCGTAGATAACGCCGCCGGTCGGGAAATCCGGGCCTTTGATAACTTGTGAAAGTTCATCGATGGTAATTTCCGGGTTATCGATGAAGCGGATAACGCCTTCGCATACTTCATTCAGGTTATGCGGCGGCATATTGGTTGCCATACCTACGGCGATACCGGCAGCGCCGTTCACGAGCAGGTTCGGAATTTTACCCGGCAATACGGACGGCTCTTCCAGGCTGTCGTCGAAGTTGGAACGGAAATCGACAGTTTCCTTGTCGATATCTGTCATCATTTCTTCAGCCAGCTTGCGGAGGCGCGCTTCCGTATAACGCATGGCCGCCGGCGGGTCTCCGTCGATCGAACCAAAGTTACCTTGCCCGTCGACCATGGTATAGCGCAGGCTCCAGTCTTGCGCCATACGCACCATCGTATCGTACACCGATGAATCGCCGTGCGGATGGTATTTACCCAATACCTCACCTACAATACGGGCTGATTTTTTGTAAGGTCTGTTGGAAGCGAGACCCAATTCGCTCATGCCGTACAAAACCCGCCTGTGCACCGGCTTCAATCCGTCGCGCACATCGGGTAAAGCCCGGCTGACAATCACCGACATCGAATAATCGATGTAGGCGGTTTTCATTTCGTCTTCAATGTTGATCGGTATGATCTTCTCGTTCATCTCGTCGCTCATGCAATCGCGTGATTTTCGTCGCAAGATACGCCCCGTTCCTTCAGGAATGACGCGGGTTTACACACAAATTTTGTACATTTCGGGTACGTGTCCAAGCCGCTTGTCACAGCGATTGACCAGCGGACGAAAAGCCTTTACAGGCGGGCGATTCAGGCTTTTGCCAGCAGCTGCCGTATTTCGTGCAGACGCAACAGGGCCTCTACCGGCGCCATGCGGTCTATGTCCAGGCTTTCCAATACGGAGCGGATTTCGGCCAATACCGGGTCGCCCAGCGCAAACATTTGCAACTGCATGGCGCCTTGACCGGATTGCAGTTTCTTCACCGCCTGCCTGCTGCCATCCTGCGTGCGCTGTTCTTCCAGTTGTTGCAATATTTCCACCGCACGAGAAGTGACGCGCGCCGGTATACCGGCCATGCGGGCCACATGGATACCGAAGCTGTGCTCGCTCCCACCGGGCTTTAGCTTCCGCAGGAACACTATCTTGTTCTGGTCTTCCCGGATGCTGACATGGTAATTGCGCACACCTTCCAGTTTCGCTTCCAATTCATTGAGTTCGTGGTAATGCGTGGCGAAAATGGTTTTCGGTTTGCGGGGATCGTTCGCCAGGAATTCGGCTATGCTCCAGGCGAGTGAAATACCGTCGTAGGTGCTGGTGCCGCGCCCGATTTCATCCAATAAAATCAGGCTGCGGTCGCTCAGGTTATTGAGGATGCTCGCCGTCTCGATCATCTCTACCATGAACGTGCTCTCTCCCAGGCTGATGTTGTCGCTCGCTCCTACCCGTGTGTAGATTTTGTCTGTCAGACCGATATGGGCTTCAGTACAGGGAATAAAACACCCTGCCTGCGCCATGAGCACTGCCAACGCTGTCTGACGCAGGATGGCACTCTTACCGCTCATATTCGGGCCGGTGAGGATGATCATGCGCTGTTCTGCATCATCCAGCAGGATATCGTTGGGGATATAGGATTCGCCGGGCGGAAGCTGGCGCTCGATTACCGGATGGCGCAGGCCTTTGATCTCCAGCAGGCGGTCGTCGTGAATCTGCGGACGAACGTAATGGAATTCGCGGCTTACTTCTGCAAAGGCACTCAGGCAGTCAATCCGCGCCAAGACCTGCGCGTTGAGTTGTACCACCGGAACAGCATCCGCCAGTTCCTGTACAAAATTTTCCCACCAACTGGTTTCCAGACCAAGAATCCGGTCTTCCGCGTTAAGGATTTTGTCTTCGTATTCTTTCAGCTCAGGCGTGATATACCGCTCGGCATTGGTCAGCGTCTGTTTCCTGATCCATTCAGCCGGCACCTTGTCCCGATGTGCGTGCGTTACCTCGATATAATAACCAAACACATTGTTGAAAGCCACTTTCAGGGAAGTGATTCCGGTGTTTTCGGCTTCCCGGCGTTGCAAAGCAGCCAGGTAATCTTTGCCACTCGTTGCCAGGGCGCGCAATTCGTCGAGTTCAGGCAGAACACCTGTTTTAACAATGCCTCCTTTTCCGGCTATAGCAGGCGCATCATCGTTTAAAGACGATTCGATATGGGATGAAATGCTTTCGCAAGGGTTGATTTGCTCAGCCAGGCGTTTTACGGCCGGAACAGCCGCCGGCATAAGGCTTTCACGCAAGGCTGCTGCCGCGCGGAGTGAACGGGCCAGTTGAACAGTTTCGCGTGGACTGATACGCCCGAGTGCCACTTTGCCGGCCAGGCGCTGTAAGTCGCCTATTTGCTGGAGTGAAGCACGGAGGTTTTCAGCGGTTTCCGGATGGTTGATCAACCATTCCACCGTATCGTGCCTTTCAGCGATACGCGCTTTTTCTTTTAAGGGCAGCGACAGCCAGTGCCGCATCATGCGGGCGCCCATGGGTGTGCGCGTGCGGTCGAGCACTTCGAGCAGGCAGCGGCCACCCGGATAAATGGGTTGTATTACCTCGAGGTTGCGCAAGGTGAAACCGTCCAGCCAGAGGTAATGATCGCGTTCAATGCGGCTGATACCGGTGAGGTGGCCCAGACGGCTGTGGCGGGTCTGCTCCAGGTAATGCAGGATAGAACCGGCGGCTGTAATGGCCAGGGGCATATTTCCAATGCCGAAACCCTTGAGCGTGCTCACACCGAAATGCCTGTTCAGTTTATCTTCTGCATATTCAAGGCTGAATACCCATTCATCCAAAAACTGCAGGAGCCAGCCGGTGCCGTAATGTTGTCCGAAAGCATCGGATGACTGGCGTGTAAGCAAGATCTCGCTCGGCTTAAAGCCTTGCAATAGCTTGCGCATGTATTCGCGATCGCCTTCAGCTGTTAAGAATTCGCCCGTGCTTACATCCAGTAAAGCCAATCCGGCGTTTTCGCCATCCGGTTGCCAGGCCGCCAGGTAGTTGTTTTCCCGCGCCTCGAGTACCTTGTCATTCACCGAAACGCCGGGCGTAACCAATTCAGTTACGCCGCGTTTGACGATGGTTTTCGTCATTTTCGGATCTTCCAGCTGATCGCAGATGGCCACGCGGTGACCGGCGCGAACCAGACGAGGCAGATAACTATCGAGCGAATGGTGCGGAAACCCGGCCAGCTCAATTTCTGAAGCCGCGCCATTGGCCCTTTTTGTCAGCACGATGCCCAATACGGCGCTGGCGGTGCGGGCGTCTTCACCGAAGGTTTCATAAAAGTCGCCCACCCTGAACAGCAGCAACGCACCCGGATATTGCGCCTTGATGCTGTTGTACTGCTGCATTAAGGGAGTTTCTTTCCCGCCTTTGCCACCTGCCATATCCCCGCAAATTACTTCAGCCTTCCCCGCTTCCAATAAACACTTTTCCCACCAACCAAGCCGTAAGTAAGCAGGATCAGACTACTGCCTCGGCAACTTGAATTCCGTTTTGCTGTGCTGGATTTGATGCTGAAATCCAGACGTAGCAGTGAACGTCCCTACTTTTGCAACATGCCGCGTAAACTCCATATTACCGAATTGGGAAGAATGGATCAGGAAAGCTTCCGCAAGTCAGACAAGCAGCCCCTGGTGCTTGTATTGGATCAATTGCGCAGCGCTTACAATACCGGCTCCATTTTCCGCACGGCTGATGCCTTCAGGCTGGAAAAGCTTTTTTTGTGCGGCTTCACTCCTGCTCCTCCCCACAAAGAGATCAGCAAGACTGCGCTGGGTGCCGATCAAAGCGTCAAATGGGAACATTGCGAACACACGACCGATGCTATCAGACAATTGAAAGAACAAGGCTACTATATTGTGGCAGCTGAGCATACCAGCGCCAGCATTCCGCTGCAAAGCTTTGCATGGCCGGAACAGCCAACGGCCCTTGTGGTAGGCAATGAAGTATTCGGAATTCAGCAGGAAGTCATCGAGCTTTGCGATGCCTGTGTTGAAATTCCGCAGTTCGGCACCAAGCACTCCCTGAATGTGGCGGTGAGTGCAGGTATCATCCTTTGGGAGTACACGCGCCGCAGGCTGCCGGAAATTGCGGTATAATGATTGCAAGCATGAAACCAATGAAATCGCTTTTCAGGAGCCTCGTTTTTCTCTGCTGCCTCTTCCTTCCAGGAAAACAGCTGGCGGCACAGGCATTGAAGAATCCGGATGAAGCCCTGGCGGCAGTGCAGGCTGAACTGCTGCGCATCGATGCATTAGACGGGCAGCAAGACGGCGTGCTCAACTTCGCCGGCAAGACCATGAACGACAGGGCCAACTTCTTGTATTTCAATCTGATAAGCAAGTTAGCCTACAAGATGCGTCAAAGCGGTGAAACCCCGGCTATGACGCTCCATTATCTGCAAACCCTGCGCGAAGACCTCAGGGGTATTCACAGCGGGAACTTCCAGTTTCTCAGCAGTTATGAGCAGTATTTCGATTTGCTCGACCGGCTGTTCTCTGCCACGCAAACGGATAAGGCATTGGAACTGACCAAGAACCGTGCGTTGGTTGCCCTGAAAGCCTTGCCGTATATCACACCGCGCAAATGGGCAGCCGACTTTTTACAGTACGCAGCGGGTGTTTACCCATACGAAGTGCTGCGGGTTTACCTCGATTTTGCCCGTGAGGATTACGCTTTGCCAGTATTGGAAAAGGTGGCGCGTCAGGATCCGAATGCCATGAAGCAGTATATGAGCGGTTACCATCCGGTGAACATGCTCATTCAAACCAGTCAGGATCCGGTGGTGCTTAAGTTATACGAGATATTCGACCGCTATGGCTCACGCGCACAGAGCTTTACCCTCATTCACTGGGTCATGGATGGCAAGATGAAGGTGGAGGATGCGGAGGCACTGGCACGGAATGAAGATGTCTATTACGCCAAGTTGGTCGAACTGCGGAAGAAGCAGGAAATCCTCGGTGCCTATTCTGTCGACCAGGAACTGAGCGACCGCAGCTTATCTCAGATAAGGCAAATCAACCTGCTGCACGATGAAAGCGACGCCATACGCTTTGCATCGGTGAATAAAGCCAGCGCAGAAGAGCTGTATTCGCTGATGGTTTATTCGCAAGACGAGATCTTCACTTCTACTTTTCTGGGGTTGTACAAGCGATTCATGCAACGCCGGCCCGATTCAAGCGGCTACGGATTCCTGAAACGCATGGGGATGAACCGTTTCCGCACCTTCATCAAGATGTGCGCCGGTTATAATTCGCTGATGCCCTTCCTCAAAACCATGCAGCCCTTTGAACGGGTATCGTTGATTGACCAGATTGTGAAGGGCCTCGATAAGACGGGCGGCAATCTCGGGCCGGCAGTGGAAGTAGCGGATATTTACGGAAGCATCACCGATGCAGCGCTGAAAGAAGAATTTACTAAGAAACTCGAAGGCGAATTGCGGCGTTGCGTAACCGAACAAAGCGAATACGGGATCCGATTGTATGGCTTGCTGTATAAATTGTGCGGCAAAGACCCGGTTCCGATCGCAGGCAGCGGTTACAATTTCACCATTCCCGAACTGACTAAAATCGACAGCAAACTGTTATTCCCCGATGGCAAGAACGTGCAGCTTCACGTTTTCTACGACGATGAAGACGGCGAAGGATCCTATCGCGGATTCCTTCAAACGTATATTTCCGATCCTGCTAACTGGAAAGTAACAGATCAGCAGCAATGGATGCTGATTGAATCGGTAAAGGGCCAGCCGGTGAAACTGTATGTGAATAAGCCGGCATCGCAGGAATCGGCCTTAGCGGCTCTGGAAGCCAAGTTTGAAAAGGAAAAACGCTATCCCGATGTTGTGGTGCACCGCGGGCACAGTTATCACCTGACAGGAACGATTGCCCACTTGCATCCCGGCACGCGGATCGCCATACTCGGCAGCTGCGGCGGTTACCAGAACATCAGCAGGGTTCTGGAAAACGCCGGCGACGCACAAATCGTTTCGTCCAAGCAAATCGGCACGCGTACCGTGAACGATGTATTGCTGAAAGACATGAATGAGATGCTGCGCAAGGGCGAGCCTTTCGACTGGCAGGTATTGTGGAACCGGCTGAACCCAAAACTGGCTGCGAATCCGCGTTGGGCCGATTACATCCCACCCTATCACAACCTCGGCGTGCGGTTTATCAAAGCCTTCCAGCAAATCTGATATGCTCCGGGCTGCCGGTTTACTCTTGTTTCTGTTGGGAATTCCGGCTTTGGCAGGATGGAAAATCAGCCATTTCACCGGCAAGGAATGCAAGTGTGCAGCGACAAGCGCAGATACCGGCTGGACGGTCGTCTTCGCCTTGAACAGCACGTGTCCGCTCTCCCGTCAGTACGCGCCTGAAATCAAACGGATTGTAAGCCTGCCCCGCCGGATGCGTATTCGGTTCTATGTTATTCAGGTGAATGATGCCGGACAGGATTCGCTCTTCAGTTTCAGTAATACGCGCGTGGTAATGGATGAAAAAGCCACACTGGCAGCGCGTTTCCACCTGAATACCGTGCCCGCTGTCTTGGTTTACCGTGGCAATCCGTTTGATTGCTACAGGCCCGAGCGGGTTTGGTACCAAGGTGCGATCGACAATTGGGCCATCAGTTTGGGCAAGCACCGGCTGCAGGTGACTGAGCCGTATATGTTGCGCGCGTTGGAAGCGGCTGAGCGCGGAATGCCAGCCGTACCTGCTTTCACACGGGCGGTAGGTTGTTATACCGAAACTTTCCGCCACTGATTGCTGCGCTGTAGTTTTGTTGCATGCGCTTCGCCGCCCTGTTTCCACCCATGCTGTTGGCTTTGTCTTCTTGTGGCAATGGTGGAAGTAAATTACCTGATAACATTGATTATCATACGCATATAAAGCCTATCCTGCGCAAGAATTGCGTGCCTTGCCATCAACCCGGTGGGGCCGCCCCCTTTTCGCTGGACAATTTTGAACGGGTAAGGAACAAGGCGAAAACCATCGTCAAGGTGACGGAAAGTGGTTATATGCCGCCCTGGCCGGCCGACCCTGCATGGTCTCATTTCCTAGGTGAAAAGGTCTTGAGCCGGGAAGAAAAGGAAATGCTCCGCCGTTGGTTTGAAAGCGGTGCACAAGAGGGAATTCCAGGCCCGGATAACAGCAACGCCACTACTGCAATCAACCGCAAAGCGCCCGATTTGGTGGTTCCGGTGGAAGCCATTTCGTTGAAAGGCGACCGGCAAGACCGCTTCTTTCTGATCAAAGCGCCGGGCATTATGGAGCAAGACACCTGGGTAAGGGCTGTGGAGTTTGCGCCCGGAATTCCGGCATTGGTGCACCATTTCAACGGGCATATCCTGAATTACGACGGGCGCAGGAAAGACCACCGCAGCGGCAGCAAGGCGCGCGAAGTGCAAATGGGCGCCTATGGCGAACATTTCCCTCTCCTGAAGCTCGAAAACGACGATGGATCTTATCCGGAACGCGTACACAGTGCGGTGAATTATCTGCCGGGAATGCAGGGTCAGTTTCTTCCTGAAGGTATTGGCACATTTCGCCTAAGCAAGGATTTCAGCATCGTGGGCAACGATCTGCATTACGGGCCGGCGGAGAAAGACACGACCGACCGCAGCAGCATCCGTATCTGGTTTGGCAGCAAACCGCCTGAACGACCGGTTTACGAATTGATGCTCGGTACCAACGGTGTTGTAAAGCCGCAGCCACCACTTGTCATACCGGCCGGGAAAAAGACCGTGCATTATTGCCGCTTCAAGGTAAACCAGGATATCAGCCTGGTATCTGTCAACCCGCACATGCATTTGTTGGGCAGCAGCATACGGGCCTGGGCAGAAAAGCCAAACGGAGATACCGTGAAAATTATCCGGATTCCGCAATGGAACTTCCGTTGGCAATTTGTCTACACCTTCCCGACTTTTGTTCGGATTCCCGCAGGCAGCGAAATTGTGGTGGAAGCGCACTTTGACAATACCGAAGCCAATCCGGACAATCCCTTCAAGCCACCGGTTGATGTAGCTGAAAGGTTGGAGTACGGTGGGGCCAGTATGCGCGCAACAGACGAAATGCTGCAGTTCATTATCCAATGGACGCCCTACCGGAAAGGCGACGAGAATATCCGCCTGGATGGCAAGCCCTGAGATTGAACAGAAGGTTTACGTTTGGGTATAAAACCAACAATCCCGCACCTTGTTCAGGAACGGGATTGCAGACTATGGCTTTATCTATGCGGGTATCAGGAACGCTTTTCCTTGATACGGGCAGCTTTACCAATGCTTTTGCGCAGGTAGAAGATACGTGCACGACGCACTTTACCACGGCGGTTTACTTCGATTTTCTCGATGTTGGGGCTGTGCAGCGGGAAAACGCGCTCAACACCAACACCGTTTGAAATCTTACGTACGGTAAAGGTTTCTGTTACACCGGCATTGCGGCGCTGGAGTACATCGCCCTGGAAGAGCTGGATACGCTCCTTGTTGCCTTCCTTGATCTTGTAGTGCACGGTTACGCGGTCTCCGGCTTTGAAATTGGGAAGATCCTGCTTAAGGTATTCGGTGCTGATGGCTTTTACTATCGGATTCATCGCTGTGCAAATCGGGCTGCAAATGTAGCAAAAGCAGATGAATAAACAACCGTATACCGTAAAATCACTTCCCGCCTATATTTGTCCTGTGGATGGAATGACACGCAATTGGAAATATTTCGCCGGTCTGCTGCCCGGCATCCTGGTACTCATTGGCAATCTGTATGGCGGATGGATGTCGCTCGCAAATGCTGCGTTTATCCTCGTTTTTCTGGGGATTGCAGAATGGTTTATGGGGGAAGATCACGACAACGCACACAGCCCGGCAGCCGACACCTTGCCCGAACTGCTTCTTTCGCTGCATGCGGTTTTACACGCATTGTGTCTGCTGACTTTTTTCTACGGAATCTACCAGGGAATACTCCAGGGCGCCTGGATCTGGACGGCTGCTTTGTCGCTCGGCATTCACGGCGGTTCTTCAGCCATCGTCATAGCCCACGAGCTCATCCACAAGAAGGAAAACGGGAAACAATGGATCGGTCGTTTGCTCCTGGCATCCAGCGGCAATTTCTATTTCCATGTGCACCACCTGCGCATCCACCACCGCTGGGTAGGAACCGCGCACGACGCAGCCACAGCGCGCAAAGGCGAATCTGTTTACGGCTTTTTTGTCCGCTCTATTGTACAACAAATCAGACAGGCTGCTGAAAGTGAGGATAAACGCCTCAAGGGAAAGTTTCTGAGTTGGAAAAACGAGATGCTCAGGCCTTTGTTCATTCATGCGCTGATCTTGGGCCTGGCTTTGGCGTTCGGCGGTTTAATTGGCATGCTGGCGTACGGATTCGCCTGTTTTATGTCGTGTTTCCTGCTCGAATACGTCAATTACATCGAGCATTACGGTTTGCAGCGCGCTGCAGAGGAAAAGGTGACACCTGAGCACAGCTGGAGTACCGACAAAACCGTGAGCCGCTATTTGTTGATCGACCTGAGCCGGCATGCAGACCACCACGCATTTCCATCCAGGCCTTACCATACACTCCGCTCCTATTCCGATGCGCCAACATTGCCGGGTGGCTATGCCGGATTGGTAATACCGGCCCTGATACCCCCGCTTTGGTATTCCTTGGTACATCCCAGGATCGAAGCGCTGCAACACGCGCATTAAACCTATTCGGTACACCGGCATCCAAAGGTAGATTTTGGCATTGTTCGGAACCCGGAATACAGCCCTGCATACCCTCAGCGACGAAGAGTTGCTGGCGCGCATTGATACATGGAATGCGCACGACAGGGCTTTCCACACCCTGGTCGATCGGTACAAGGAGAAATTGTACCGGCTACTGATCCGCATGCTGCAGGTGCATGAAGACGCCGACGATGCGCTCCAAACAACGTTCATCCGCTTGTGGGAAAAGCATGCGCAATTCAAGGCAGAATCGTCTTTGTACACCTGGCTTTACCGCGTGGCCAGCAATGAAGCGCTGATGTTGCTGCGCAAACGCAAGAAGCTCCCGATGGACGATGCAGACGAACTGCTGGCCGATATTCAGGGCCCTGAACCGCAATTGGATGGCGATAAGGCGTCCAGACTCCTGCTGGAATCGCTCGACACCCTTCCACCCCGTCAACGCGCGGTTTTCTGTCTGCGCTACTTCGAAGAAATCCCTTATCAGGAAATCGCTGCCATGCTAGAAGTAAGCGAAGGGGCACTCAAGGCATCCTACCACCATGCGGTAAAGAAAATCACCGCATTCGTACAACAGCATTCCCATTAAACCAACCCTGCTCCCATGCATCCAAACAACATTATGCCGGAAGACTACCAACACAACCAAGATCCATTGCAGGCTCCGGAAGGCTATTTCGACCAATTCAACAGCCGGCTGGCAGCGCGTTTGCCGCTTAAAAAGCGGAATAATTGGTATTGGGTAGCCAGTGCAGCGGCTGCAGTTCTGGCTATTCCGGCGCTGTATTGGATGAACACTGCGCCGCAGCCCGTTCAACCCGCGGCAACTGTTCTGCGCGATACGGCGCCTTTGCATGCCGGGCTGCGCTTAGACGACGAAACCCTGGCCACATACCTGCAGCAGGAAGCCAATCCGGCTGTTCAAACCGAAACCAGCACTGTCGGACAGTCGGCAGTTCCTGTTACCAATGCCTCTTTGCTAAGCGATGAAGACCTGCTGCGTGCCGGTTTGCTCCGCGCCGAAGAGTTCGAAACCTTTGATCCAATGCTATGAAAAAGCCACTTCAACCTATATACCTCGTTTTCCTTCTTGCTGCTATCAGCATCGTGCCGGCGAAAGAGCTCAGTGCCCAGCAGCGCCCGATGCATCCGCCTCCCGGGCACATGCATCCGCCGGGCGACACATTGAACAAGCAAACGCCTGCCGACCGGGCAGCGGCGCTGCGCGAACTGAAGGAATTGCGTAAAAATCTGCTTACAGCCAAACTCGGACTCACGGAAGAAGAGAAGAACCGCTTCATTCCGGTCTATGAAGAGTTTCGGGAAAAAGAAAACCAATTGGCGCTCAACTTCAGGGCCAAGTACCGCAAGCGCGATCTGGCTTTGCTGACCGAAGAAGAAGCAAAAAGCTATCTAAGCGATCTCGGTTCCATGCGCGATGCACAACACCAATTGCAGCGTACGTATTACGAGCGTTTCCTGACCCTCATTCCGGCCAAGAAACTCGTGCTGCTGCAGCGCGCTGAAAGAGAAATCCAGCAGGAAATTGTGAAGCGCAGCCGCGAATTGCGTCCGAATAAGCCCCCGGGCGGACCCGGCAGGGAAAAGCCCTGATCAGAGTTTCTCGAGCACGAAACGCGTCATGCGCCGGTACAGGTGCAGGCGGGCGTTTCCTCCGTAAATACCGTGGTTATGGTCGGTGTAGAATTCTGAGTCGAAGTCAATATTGGCCTCTACCAGGGCATGCACCATCTCTGCGGCATTCTGGAAATGCACATTGTCGTCGGCCGTGCCGTGCACCAGCAGATAACTGCCTTTGATATTGCGCACAAACTGGATCGGCGAATTGTTGTCGTAGCCAGCCGCATTGTCTTGTGGTTTGCGCAGGTAGCGCTCGGTGTAGATGTTGTCGTAATAACGCCAGCTGGTTACCGGAGCCACGGCAATGGCCATCTTGAACACTTCGGGCGATTTTGCGAGGCACAGACTGCTCAGGTAACCGCCAAAACTCCAGCCCCAGATACCGATGCGTCCATTATCCACATACGGCAGGTTGCCGAAGTATCGGGCAGCGCCTGCCTGGTCGATTTGTTCCAGTTCGCCCAGTTTCAGATAGGTGGCCTTTTTGAAAGCCGCGCCCCTGTTCCCGGTTCCGCGGTTATCTACCGAAACAACGATATAACCTTGTTGGGCCAGCATCTGATGCCAGAGGTAATTGGAACCACTCCATCGGTTATTTACAGTATTAGCTCCCGGGCCGCCATACACATGCATAAAAAGCGGATAGCGCTTGCTGCTGTCGAAATTCGGGGGGAGAATCATCCAATAGTTCAGCGACACGCCTTCCCGGGTAAGCAGGGTTCCAAAGCGCGTACTGCCCCAGTTAAACTCCTGCATGCGCTTGCGCAAAGCTTCGTTCTTTTCGAGTGTATCGGTTCTGGTGCAATCCGTATTGCGGAGCAGGATGGTTTCGGGTTGTGCCAGCGTGCTGTGGCGGTCGATGAACCAACGGTTCCCTTTGGCCATGGTGATGGCGTGGTTTCCGGGTTCCGGGGTAAGGTTCTTCTTTCCTTTTCCGTTAAAGCGGATGGAATAAGTGTGCATTTCGGTAGCACCGCCTTCTGTGGAGGTGTAATAAATGACTTCGTCTTTCTCGTTCACGCCATCCAGGGAAACAACTTCCCAGCTGCCTTCTGTGATGCGCCTGGTTTTTCCCTTGCGGTAATCAAACATCCAGACATGGTTGTAGCCGTCGCGGTCGTCGGTGTAGAGAAATTCCCTTCCATTCTGCAGGAAATGCAGGTTGTCGTGGATGTCGATATAGGTGTCGCTTTGGAGAGACAGGATACTGCTGCCTTCGCCGCCATCGGCTGAAAAGAACAGCAATTCCCAATGATTCTGGAGGCGGTTGAGGCGCTGCACAGACAAAGAGCCCGGCGTGGCCGTCCATTGGATGCGCGGGATATACTGGTCGCGGCTGCTTTCAACATTGCAGGTGGCGATTCTGCCCGTTTCCACGTGATAGATCATCACATCCACCTTTGAGTTGTCTTCTCCTGCCTTGGGATATTTCCAGCGGTATTGCTGTGGATAGAGATCCGTGTACATGTCCATGCTGAACTCGCGCACAGAAGATTCGTCGAAACGGTAGAAGGCAATATGACGGCTGTCGGGGCTCCAGCGGAAACCTTCATTCATGCTGAATTCCTCTTCATATACCCAGTCAACGGCCCCGTTGATGATTGCGTTGCGCTTGCCGTCTCGGGTCACCTGAATCTGTTCGTTGGTTTGGAGGTTGAGCACGAACAGGTTGTTTTCCTGCACATAGGCCACTTTGGACCCATCCGGACTCAGGGTAGCATGCATGACAGGCCCGGCGGCCACGGCCTTGGTAATGAAGTTGTTCAGGTCGAATACATAATAACGGGCAGCAAACGAGTGCCGGTAAATCTGTTCGGTATTCGTCCATACCAGCAGTTTCTTTTCATCTTCGCTGAAGGCGAAGCCCTCCACACTTACCGGTTTGCCGCTCTGCGGGTCGCCGATCAGGGCAAGGTTGGCAACCACCTTACCGGTATCGGCTGCATTGTTCATCTGGTCAAAACGCTTGGCCATCAGTGCGTTGTTCACCCGGCGAACAAAACGCTCACCGTCGTTCATCGCATAAAACCCTTGAACTCCGCGTGCACGGAAAGTGCCGTTTTTCCAGATGTCTTCCAGGGTGATATTCCGTTGGGAAAAGAGTTGTCCGCTGCCCGCAGTAAGCAGCAGCAGCAAACTAAGGCGAAGGAGATTGCGCATGATTTGGGTTTGCTTAGCGGTTTACGCGTTTGAGATCTACAACCGATTTGGTCTGGATGACGATGGGAACCATTTCTTCGGTAACCACGCTTTCGTCGAGCCCGAACCATTTTTCCGGACTGCCGGTTGCGCCTTTCAGGGCCATATAGGTATTCATCACAAACTGATCCAGGAATGGAAGTTCGTTTTCAACACTGAGTTCTTCTTCGATGATTACAAAGCGGAAATCGCCGATATAATTGGGGTCGTTGAAGGCGTGGTAATGCGGATCGAGCCTGATCTCACCTTTCCGAACCATGTCTTCAATCACCAGGCGCAAGAAATAACTGATGCGCTGCTGGATGCGGAAGCCAAGCTTGAACCTTACGCGGATGATATCGTCTTTGGCAATCACATTCACCGTGTAGTCCATCGTGTAGGGTTCATCCGTCACATCCACATTCACAAACCAATAGAAATCAGCCCGTTTCGGACGTTTCTGAAGGATGGAATACAGCACCGTTTGTTCCACCTCATCGTCCTTCTTCGCTTTGCTGAGATAAACCAGGTGGGTGGCGAACTTCGGCAAAGAAGTGTCTTTGCTCAGGGCCATGAGTTTCTCCTTGTGGTCGTTCACCTTGACAAACTCGATCAGTTTGTTTTTGATGGCTGCGGCCTTGAAGCACACGTACATCACAAACACAGCTAACAAGGCAATAATCAGCGCGATATAACCGCCTTTGGCAAATTTCAGGAGGTTGGAATAGAGGAAAGCGAACTCCACGATCATGAATATCGCCACGACAAACACGATAATGATGCGGTTAACGCGGCGCAGGCGCAGGTAGTAGCCGAGCAATACGGTAGTCATCAGCATCGCCAGGTTAATGGCGAGGCCATAGGCATGTTCCATCGCCGATGCTTCGCGGAAATATAATACGACGGCAATACAGCCAATCCAAAGCGAGAGGTTCACCAGCGGGATATAAATCTGCCCTTTGAAATTGCTGGGAAACTTCACAGTCATTTTGGGGAAGAGGTGCAGGCGGATGGCTTCTGATACGATGGTAAATGCGCCTGAAATCACGGCCTGACTGGCTACGATGGTGGCGATGGTGGCAATGAAGATTCCGGTAATCAGGAACCAATCAGGCATGAGGGCAAAGAATGGCTTCTGATTGGCTTCAAGCGCTAAACCGGCATGCGACATCAGCCATCCGCCCTGTCCGAAATAATTGAGCAGCAAGGCAATCTTCACGAAAATCCACGACACCTGAATATTGACTTTGCCGCAATGGCCGAGGTCGCTGTACAACGACTCTGCTCCGGTGGTACAAAGAAAAACCGCACCCAACAGGGCTATACCACCCGGATATTCGACCAGCAAGCGGTAAGCATAGATTGGGTTAACAGCCTGAAGCACATCGGGATGCTCGAGGATGCCTTTAACGCCCAAAACAGCCAACATGCCAAACCAGATCATCATGATGGGACCGAAAGCCTTGCCCACGGTATTGGTTCCAACCCGTTGGAATATAAAGATGATCGAAACCACCAGCAACACAATGGGAACAGTGGGGATATTGGGATTGATGATGGTGAGACCTTCAACAGCAGAAGACACCGAAATGGCAGGTGTAATGATGCCGTCTGCCAGGGCCATTCCACCGCCAACCATCGCAGCAATGATGAGATGCTTGTAACGTCTTCTCAGCAACTGATACAAGGAAAACACCCCGCCTTCACCCTTGTTATCGGCATTGAGTGTAATCATTACGTACTTAATGGTCGTTTGCAGCGTCAGCGTCCAGAACACACAGGAAATCCCACCGTAAACGAGGTCTTGCGTGATGATGCTTTTACCGATAATGGCTGAAAATACATAAAGTGGCGAAGTGCCGATATCGCCAAAAATGATGCCGAGTGTAACGAGCATACCGGCGGCCGATAGCTTTTGCAGATGACTGGAGTGTGGCATTGTATAAGGAGGCGAATTTAGGTAAAACCACTTATCGCCAAATGGAGATTTCCGCGCTCA
>CANHTS010000036.1 GCA_947463435.1 Flavobacteriales bacterium
AAAAGTAGGGATACCCGCATTGACCAGTTTCTTCACCGTTTCTATGGCGTAATCCATCGCAGCAGGGTCGCCCGGGCCATTGCTGAGCATAATGCCGTCCGGATTCCAGGCGAGTACTTCTTCAGCTGTGCTGCGGGCCGGGAAAACGCCGAGGTAACATCCGCGCTTCACCAGACAACGGGCAATATTCTTTTTACTGCCGAAATCCAACAAAGCAACACGGTGAGGTGCGGCTGGATCACCATCGGTATAAAAACTACTGGTACTGACCGTGCTCGCCAGTTCCAGACCACTCATGTCGGGACAGGCATCGAGCATTTCTCTCAATACATTGGGATCGTCTATTTCAGAGCTGATGATGGCATTCTGGGCGCCTGCTTCCCTGATATGCCTTACCAATTGGCGCGTATCGATATCTGCAATACCCACCAGGTTGTTCGCGGTGAAGTATTCATCCAGGCTAGCGGTTGCCTGTTTGCGGCTGTATGGATAGGAAAAGCGCTTGCAGATGAGGCCCGCTATCTGAATGCGATCCGACTCTATTTCATCGTGCTTAACTCCGTAATTCCCAATATGGTCGCTGGTCATAATCAGGATTTGCCCGGTATAGGAAGGATCGGTAAAAACCTCCTGATAACCAGTCATTCCAGTATTGAAAGCGATTTCCCCGGTGGTGGTGCCAATCTTTCCGATGGCTGTTCCCGTGAACACCGTACCGTCCTGTAACATCAGTCTGGCCGGTGTCTTTACATTGCCCGTCATTGGGAGTGCAAATTTAGGCGGTTGGAAGAAGTTTGGGGAATAACTTTTCCATAATTCTGCACCAGGTTCAGAAACCTCAAAAAAAAAGCCATCCGAAGGGGATGGCTTTTCTTGTGGTCCTTAAAATTTACTCGGCTGTCTCGGCAGTTGTTTCGCCTTCAGCATTTGCTTTGGCTGATTTGCTGCGTCCGCGGCGTGTAGTCTTCTTAGCAGAAGCTTTTTCACCACCGAAGCCCTGGAAGTATTCGTTGAAATCTACCAATTCGATCATCGCTACTTCAGCATTGTCACCCATACGGTTGCCAAGCTTCAGGATGCGGGTGTACCCACCGGGACGGCTGGCCACTTTTTCAGAAATGGTTCCAAAGAGTTCCTTGATCGCGTCTTTATCGCGCAAGTAAGAGAAAACTGTACGACGGTTGTGCGTATTGTCTTCTTTGCTCTTGGTGATCAGCGGTTCAACATATACCCGAAGGGCTTTTGCTTTTGCTACGGTAGTAACAATGCGCTTGTTTTTGATCAGCGAAGCGGCCATATTGGACAGCATCGCTTTGCGGTGCGGGGCGGTGCGGCCCAGGTGGTTCACTTTTTTTCCGTGTCTCATAATTGCTTCGTTCCTTCAGGTTCAGTCTTCTGTAATGTTGTAACGGCTCACGTCCATTCCGAAGGTAAGGCCTTTGTCGCGAACGAACTCTTCAAGTTCACTGAGCGACTTCTTACCGAAGTTGCGGAACTTCAGGAGGTCTTCGATGTTAAAGCTCACCAGTTCACCCAGTGTCTTGATTTCAGCCGCTTTCAGGCAGTTGTAAGCACGCACACTCAGATCGAGATCTGCGAGAGGAGTCTTGAGAACCTTGCGCATGTGCAGATATCCTTCGTCCACTTCTTCTGTCGGCTTGCTTACCTTGGTTTCAGGCAACATGCTGTCATCGCTGAAAAGAATGAAATGCTGAATCAGGATATTGGCTGCCTCTTTCAGGGCATCTTCAGGATGCACACTGCCATCGGTAGAAATTTCCAGAATCAGTTTCTCATAGTCGGTACGCTGCTCTACGCGGAAATCTTCAACTAGGTATTTTACATTGCGGATTGGCGTGTAGATTGCGTCTACGGGAATATACCCGATAGGAGCATCCTTCTGCTTGTTCTCGTCGGCCGGAACATAGCCACGACCTTTTTGAACTGTCAATTCAACTTCCAGGTTTACAGTCGGCTCCAGATTACAAATTACCTGTTCCGGATTCAGAACGGTAAAACTGTTGGTGTAACGGCTGATGTCTCCTGCAATGAACTGATCCTTACCTTTAACCGAGATGTAAATTTTCTCGGTATCTTCTGCGCTGGAAGTCTTCTTGAAGCGTACCTGCTTGAGGTTCAACACCACATCAACCACGTCTTCGATGACGCCTTTGATGGTACTGAACTCGTGGTCCACCCCATGAATCTTCAAACCGGTTATCGCATAGCCTTCTAATGAAGAAAGCAGGATGCGGCGCAGCGAATTGCCAATGGTAGTGCCGTAGCCTTTTTCCAGGGGACTGAATTCGAATACCCCGTGGAAATCGTTGGCCTTATGCATGACCACTTTATCCGGTTTTTGAAATGGAATAATACCCATTGTTCGTTTCGTTAAGGATTATTTGCTGTACAATTCGACGATGAGCTGTTCTTTGATATTCTCGGGAATATCTGAACGCTCAGGGAAGGAAAGGAATTTACCGCTCAGGTCGCTTCCATCCCACTCCAGCCAATTGAAACGGCGGCGTGTGTTGGAGGTGCTGTTCTGAATGGCTTCCAGAGACTTGGAACGTTCACGCACACCCACTACGTCGCCTGGACGAAGTGAATAAGACGGAATGTTCACAACCTCGCCATTTACGGTAATGTGTTTGTGCGAAACGAGCTGACGTGCTGCACGGCGTGTGGGAGCAATACCCAAACGGAAGACAGTGTTATCAAGCCTTGCTTCGAGCAGCTTCAGCAGTACTTCACCGGTGATACCCTTTTTGGCAGCAGCTTTGCGGAAGGTGTTTGCAAACTGCCGCTCGAGTACACCATAGATGTATTTTGCTTTTTGCTTTTCAGCGAGCTGTATAGCGTATTCGGACTGCTTCGGACGACGGCGTGCGTTGCCGTGCTGACCGGGACCGTAATTCTTTTTTTCCAGTGCCTTGTCGCGACCAAAAATCGCTTCTTTGAAACGACGCGCAACTTTGGATTTTGGACCTCTGTATCTAGCCATGAATGATCTTCTCTATGCTTGTTATACCCTGCGGCGTTTGGGAGGACGACAGCCGTTGTGTGGCAACGGAGTGATATCGGTGATGGTAAGCACTTCGAGACCTACAGCCTGAAGGTTACGGATTGCGCTATCGCGGCCCGATCCCGGACCTTTTACCCATACGTCAACCTTACGGAGACCCATATCGAATGCCACTTTGCCGCAATCAAGTGCTGCCACCTGAGCTGCATACGGCGTGTTCTTCTTGGATCCGCGGAAGCCCATCTTGCCTGAGCTCGACCACGAGATTACCTGTCCTTCGGTATTTGTAATAGAAATGATAAGGTTGCTAAACGTAGCCTGGATATGAACCTGACCGTTGGGATCAACCTTTACCTTTTTCTTGGTTACCTTTTTTTGGTTAGCCATGTATTGTAATCGCCTGAATTTTAATTATTTGGTTGCCTTCTTCTTGCCTGCAACGGTCTTGCGCTTGCCTTTGCGTGTGCGGGCGTTGGTACGGGTGCGCTGACCACGCAGCGGAAGACCTTTACGATGGCGCAGACCACGGTAGCATCCGATGTCCATCAGACGCTTGATGTTCAGCTGGGTCTCCGAGCGAAGTTCACCTTCCACTTTCAGTTCACTGGTGATGAAACCACGGATCTTAGACAGATCATCGTCGTTCCATTCAGAAACTTTCTTGCTCTCGTCGATCCCGCTGTCTGCGAGTATCTTTTCTGCGGTGCTGCGGCCGATGCCGTAGATGTACGTAAGTCCTATTACGCCGCGCTTGTTTTTGGGTAAATCAATACCTGATATCCTGGCCATGTCTTATCCCTGCCTTTGCTTGAATTTTGGGTTTTTCTTGTTGATCACGTAGATCTTGCCTTTTCTGCGTACGATCTTGCAGTCGACACTACGCTTCTTCACTGAAGTTCTTACTTTCATAGTCTTCTTTACTTGTATCTGTAAGAGATCCTGCCGCGGGTCAGGTCGTAGGGTGACATTTCCACCTTTACCCTGTCCCCGGGCAGAATCCGGATGTAGTTCATTCGCATTTTTCCCGAAATCGTCGCGATTATTTCATGTCCATTCTGAAGCTTCACACGGAACATCGCGTTTGAAAGCGCTTCCATGATCACTCCGTCCTGTACTATCGCGTCCTGTTTCGGCATTTTTTAAAGGGCTGCAAAAATAGGTTAATTGTTCTTAATTTCCAACCTGTTGTTGCTGCATCATTCCCATACGCCCTTTGATCCGTCCTGAACGCATCAGTCCGTCGTAATGGCGCATCAGCAGGAAGCTTTCGATCTGTTGCAAGGTATCGAGTACGACACCTACCAGGATCAGCAAGCTGGTTCCGCCGTAAAACTGGGCAAACTCCGGATTTACTCCGAGCAGGCTGCCCTGCGCAATGGCGGGCATAATGGCTACTGCAGAGATGAACAAAGCACCCGGTAAAGTAATACGACTAATTACCTCATCGATGAAGTCTGCGGTCTTCTTACCTGGCTTGATTCCGGGGATGAAACCATTGTTGCGCTTCATGTCTTCCGCAATCTGATTCGAATTGAAAATGATGGCGGTGTAGAAATAGGTAAACAGGATGATTAGCGTTACCAGCAGGGCATTATGTCCGAAGGATGTGTAATCAGCCATGCTCATCAGCCAGCCGGGTACGTTTCCGTCCTTGTACAGTCCGATGAAGGAAGCAGGAAGGAACATGATCGCCTGTGCGAAGATGATAGGCATCACACCGGCACCCAACACTTTCATTGGGATGTAGTTACGCTGGCCGCCGTACTGACGGTTGCCTACGATGCGCTTTGCATAGTTCACCGGTATCTTACGTGTACCTTGGGTAAGAAGAATCACTGTAAGTACTACGGCAACCCAAATGAATATCTCGATCAGGAAGATAAACGGACCACGCTTGGTGAAAGAGAACACCAGCTCCGTTGCGAATGCATTGGGCAGGCGTGCAATGATACCCACCATGATGAGGAGGGAAATACCGTTACCCAAACCTTTGTCGGTGATACGCTCGCCAAGCCACATGGTAAACATGGTTCCTGCTGTGAGCAAAATCACGTTGGTAATCATAAACCAACCCTGACTCATCGCTTCCGGATTGGTTACGAACAACAGTGCGTCCCGGTTGCCCGGCGTTGTGATGATGTTATTCAGGTAACCAACTGCCTGAACGGCTGTAAAGGCGATGGTGAGAATACGGGTGTATTGGTTGATTTTCCGACGGCCTTCCTCCCCTTCTTTCTGCATTCTTGCGAATGCAGGCACAGCGAGTGAAATCAGCTGCATGAAGATCGATGCACTGATGTAAGGCATGATACCAAGGGCGAGGATAGCGCCGCGGGCAAAAGCACCACCGGCGAAGATGTTCACCAGACCGAGCAACGAATCGCTCGATTGCTTCTGCAGGCCCGCGAGCATATCAGAATCCACACCCGGCAGGATCACGAATGACCCCAGGCGGTAAACCAAAAGGAATAAAAAGGTATTGACGATCCGCGTACGCAGTTCGTCAATTCTCCAGATATCCTTGATCTTGTCGATCAGTCTGCGCATATCAGCCTATGATGTGTACGGATCCTCCGGCCTTTTCGATGGCTTCCTTCGCAGTAGCGGAGAAAGCATGGGCGTGAACTTCCAGTGCAGTTTTCACTTCACCGCGACCCAGGACTTTAACCAACTCTTTTTTGCCGAGCAGGTTACGGTTTACAAATACATCCTGGTCGATACGTGTGATGTTCTTCTCTTCGCTGATTTTCTGCAGCACATCGAGGTTAACACCCGTATATTCTACGCGGTTGATGTTTTTGAATCCGCCTTTGGGCACACGGCGCTGAAGGGGCATTTGACCACCTTCAAAACCGATTTTGCGGCTGTAGCCGGTTCGTGATTGCGCACCTTTGTGACCTTTGGTCGAGGTACCACCTTTACCGGAACCCTGACCGCGGCCTATGCGTTTTGATTTTTTTACCGAACCAGCGGCCGGTTTGAGATTGCTTAAGTTCATGTTCAGTCAGCGTTTTCTACGGTGAGTAAATGCTTCACGGTATTGATCATACCCTGAATCTGTGGATTAAGTTCCAGCTCACGGCTGCGGTTGAGTTTGCGCAGTCCGAGTGCCTGAAGCGTTGCCTTCTGGTTCTTTGGGTAACCGATGGCGCTTTTTACCAGTGTGATTTTAACTTTTGACATACCGATCAGCCGTTGAATACTTTCTTGAGGTTGATACCACGCTGTTGGGCGATGGCGAAAGGATCGCGCATGTTGATCAGCGCATCAAAAGTTGCCTTCACCACGTTGTGTGGGTTGGAGCTGCCTTTTGACTTGGCCAGTACGTCGTGCACACCGGCGCTTTCAAGCACTGCGCGCATCGCACCACCGGCTATAACACCGGTACCGTGCGCGGCGGGCTTCAGGAACACGTGTCCGCCGCCGAATTTACCGATTTGTTCGTGAGGAACGGTTCCGTTGATTACCGGAACTTTGATCAGGTTCTTCTTTGCGTCTTCGATTCCTTTTGAAACCGCATCCTGTACTTCGGAAGCTTTACCGAGGCCATGACCAACGATGCCGTTGCCGTTACCCACCACCACAATGGCGGTGAAGCTGAACGTGCGCCCGCCTTTGGTCACCTTGGCTACGCGGTTGATATGAACGACTTTCTCGGTAAGTTCGAGGTCGCTCGATTTAACTCTCTTCATTGCGTTGTTGCTCACTTTGTAAATTAGAATTGGAGTCCACCTTCCCGGGCAGCATCTGCCAGGCTTTTTACACGACCGTGGTAGAGATAACCACCGCGATCAAATACAACGCTGGTAATGCCGGCAGCAACTGCTTTTTCAGCGATGCGCTTTCCTACCAGAGCAGCCTTCGCTGTCTTGTTGTCATTTCCTGTGGCGATATCTTTTTCACGCGACGAGGCTGCACAAAGGGTATGCCCTTTCAGGTCGTCGATGATCTGTACATAAATATCGGTGTTGCTCC
Source organism: Flavobacteriales bacterium (assembly GCA_947463435.1). Classification (GTDB taxonomy): domain Bacteria; phylum Bacteroidota; class Bacteroidia; order NS11-12g; family UBA955; genus REEB481. Next base: position 7,001 of record CANHTS010000036.1, read on the forward strand.
TGAACACACTCAGACGCGGACGTACGGTTGTGCCGGTAATGCGGCTGCGAATACGGGTCCGTATCTTGGCTCTTCTGCTAGTTTTCTTCGTTGCCATCGTTCGTTATCTGTTATTTGGAAGCCGACTTACCTGCTTTTCTCCTCAACACCTCACCAGCGAAGCGAATACCTTTTCCTTTGTACGGTTCAGGCTTGCGGAAAGAGCGAATCTTCGCAGCAATCTGGCCCAGCAACTGTTTGTCTGCACTTTCCATGCTCACGCTTGGATTCTGACCTTTTACAGTTTCTGTGGTCACTTTAATTTCCTGGGGAACTTCCAGTACAATGCGGTGTGAATGGCCGAGTGAGAATTCGACGATATTGCCTTGGTTGCTCACTTTGTAACCTACACCCACCAGTTCCTGTTTCACAGTGTGACCGGTGCTTACACCAATCGCCATGTTGTTGATAAGGGAGCGGTACAAACCGTGGAGGGCTCTGTCTTGCTTGCCGTCGGTGGGACGGATTACAGTGAGTTCGCCGTTTTCCAAATTGTATCCGAAACCTTCTTTCAGTTCCTGTTTAAGTTCGCCTTTGGGACCTTTTACGGTAACCACATTGGCGGCATCAATACTTACCTGCACACCTGCAGGCAGTTTAATGATTGATTTTCCTACGCGTGACATTGATTTCTCTCTTTTGGATCAGGATACGTAACACAATACTTCACCACCAACGCGCAGCGTGCGGGCTTCTTTGTCGGTCATCACACCTTTACTGGTGGTGATAATCGCAACGCCCAAACCGTTCAGCACACGGGGAATACTCTCAGTATCTGCATACTTGCGCAGACCTGGCTTACTGATACGGGTGAGTTCGCGGATGGCGGGCTCCTTGGTTACCGGATGGTATTTCAGGGCGATTTTGATCACGCCCTGGTGATTGGTAGTTTCCTCAAACTTGTACTTCAGGATGTAACCTTTCTCGTACAGTACGCGGGTAATCTCGCGCTTGATATTGCTTGCGGGAATTTCCACGATCCTGTGGTTGGCATGGATCGCGTTGCGCAGGCGGGTGAGGTAATCTGCTATTGGGTCAGTCATTGAATTGCTTATTAGGATGTTATTACCAGCTTGACTTCGTTACGCCGGGGATTTTGCCATCGTTTGCCATTTGGCGGAACACGTTACGGCAAATACCGAAGGTACGGATATAACCGCGTGGACGACCGGTGAGCTTGCAACGGTTGCGAAGACGAACGGGAGATGCATTGCGGGGAAGCTTTTGCAACCCGGCATAATCGCCTGCCTCGATCAACTGCTTGCGCTTTTCGGCATAACGCGCTACCATCTGTTCGCGCTTCTTCTGCCTGGCTTTTATGGATTCTCTTGCCATTACTTGTTTGCTTTAAAGGGGAAACCGAGGTTGCGGAGCAGTTCGAGACACTCTTCGTCTGTCTTCGCCGATGTAACAATCGTGATATCCATACCATTGATACGGCTCACTTTGTCGATATCGATTTCAGGGAAAATGATCTGTTCGGTTACACCGAGTGTGAAGTTACCACGACCGTCGAAACCTTTTACAGCCAAACCCTGGAAGTCGCGCACACGGGGCAGCGAAACAGAAGTAAGGCGATCGAGGAATTCGAACATACGGTCACCACGCAGGGTTACACGGGCACCGATAGGCATATTCTCACGCAACTTGAAGTTACTGATCGCCTTGCGTGACATGGTTGCCTGGGCCTTTTGACCTGCAATCTTGGTCATCTCATCTACGGCAGCATCGACAAGCTTCTTGTCGGATACAGCTGCGCCTACGCCCTGGTTGAGGGCTACTTTCAGGATACGGGGAACCTGCATAGGGTTCTTGTAGCCAAATTTTGTGACCATGGCAGGTACCACATCATTGTGGTAAGTGTGCTTTAGTCTGGGAGTATAACTCATCGCTCTTTTCCTTAATCAATAAATTCTCCTGTGCGCTTGTCGAAGCGGGTGTTTTTACCCTCTCCGTTCAGCTTGCGACCGATTTTAGCCACGTTTTTGGACTTTTCGTTCCACAGCATGAGGTTGCTCACGTGGATGGGTGCTTCAATCTTCTCGATGCGGCCACTGGTATTTTGGGCAGTTGGCTTGTAGTGCTTGGATACCAGGTTCAGACCTTCAACCACAGCGCGGTTTTCGGCGATGATTACACGAATCACTTTACCTGTTTTACCTTTCTCGTCGCCCGCGATTACCTTAACGGTATCGTTCTTTTTGATCTTGAGTTTCATGGTGATTACAATACTTCGGGTGCCAGAGATACAATTTTCATAAACTGCTTGTCGCGAAGTTCACGCGCAACGGGGCCAAAGATACGTGTTCCGCGCGGTTCATCGGAGTTATTGAGCAGCACGCAGCTGTTCTCGTCGAATCGGATGTAGCTGCCATCGGGACGGCGAACTTCCTTTTTCACACGAACTACAACCGCTTTAGAGACTGCACCTTTCTTCATACCTGAAGATGGCAATGCGTCTTTAACGCTAACTACGATTTTATCACCAACACTGGCGTACCGGCGACCGGTACCGCCCAGTACGCGGATGCAGAGCACTTCGCGTGCGCCGCTGTTATCCGCTACTTTGAGTCTGCTTTCCTGCTGAATCATCTTATTTAGCCCTTTCTACAATTTCAACCAGCCTCCAGCGTTTCAGCCGGCTCAGCGGGCGCGTTTCCATGATGCGTACGATATCATTCTCATTGCACTCGTTCTTGTCGTCGTGCGCATAGAAGGTCTTCGTCTTTTTGAAATACTTTCCGTACTTCGGATGCTTGATGCTACGTACCACTGATACGGAGATGGTCTTATCCATCTTCGCGCTGGCTACGCGACCCACGATCTCTTTCCGTGCGTTCCTTTTGGCTTCCATTAATCGTTGTTCTCTTTGCGGTTGTATGCAGCCGTTTCAAAAGCGATGCGGCGTGCGTTGAGTTCGGTGAGATAACGGGCAATATTGCGACGTGTCTCACGCAGTTTGTTGGGGTTATCGAGTTTTGAAACGGCATCGGTGAAGACAAGCTTCTGGTACCGCAACTTTTCCTCTTTGTATTTTTCAATCAGCTCCCGGGTAGGGGTAGCCTTGATATCCTGGCTTTTCATGATCAGATTTCCTCTGCGTAATCGGGTTTAACAATGAATTTAGTAGCTACCGGAAGCTTCATCGCCGCAAGGCGCATTCCTTCCTGTGCAACTTCCAGCGGCACTCCGTCTACCTCGAACATGATGGTTCCGGGCTTGATTACGGCCACCCAATATTCGGGAGCACCTTTACCCTTACCCATCCGCACTTCAGCAGGCTTCTTGGTTACCGGTTTATCGGGGAAAATGCGGATCCATACCTGGCCTTCGCGCTTCAGATAGCGGTTCAGGGCGATACGCGCAGCTTCAATCTGGCGTGAGGTGATCCAAGCCGGTTCGAGGCTCTTCAGTCCGCAACTACCGAAACTGATCCGGTGTCCACGGGTAGCAAGGCCTTTCACCCTGCCTTTCTGCATTTTCCTGTATTTGGTTCTTTTAGGACTCAGCATGATGCATTCAACAATTAACGGTTATCCCTCCTTGGTCCACGGTCACCACCGCGATCGCGGTCGTTGCGGCGGCGGCGATTATCGCCTCCGTCTCTGCGGTTTTGCGGACGTCCGCCGCCTTCGCGGCGATCGTTGCGCTCATGTACCGGGGCCAGATCTACTTTTCCAAAAATGTCTCCACGGCAGATCCATACCTTGATACCGATCTTACCATAAACGGTTTGTGCTTCGCTCAACGCGTAGTCGATGTCTGAACGCAGCGTGTGCAGCGGCGTACGGCCATCTTTATACTGTTCAGAGCGCGCAATTTCAGCACCGTTCAAACGGCCGCTGATGCGGATTTTCACTCCCTCAGCTCCCATGCGCATCGTGCTGCCGATTGCACCCTTCAGGGCGCGCTTGAAGGAAATACGACCTTCAATCTGACTTGCGATGCTGTCAGCTACCAATTTGGCATCCAACTCGGGGCGCTTGATTTCGTGGATATTGATCTGAACGTCTTTGCGTGTGATTTTGCGGATTTCCTCGCGGATGGTATCCACTTCCTGACCGCCTTTTCCGATTACGATACCGGGACGTGCAGTGTGGATGGTGATGGTGATGCGCTTCATCGTGCGTTCAATCACCACCTTGCTGATACCACCCTTCTGGATGCGTACGCGGAGGTACTTGCGGATTTTCTCGTCTTCCACCAGCTTGTCGGCATAGTTTCTGCCGCCGTACCAGTTCGATTCCCATCCGCGGATAATGCCAAGCCTCAGGCCTATCGGGTTCGCTTTTTGTCCCATTTATGCGTTACTATCTTCAGTTAATACCTCTTCGTTTTGCACACCAGCATCCTGACGGCTGTCGACGATAATGGTGATGTGATTGCTGCGCTTCTGGATACGGTAACCGCGGCCCTGGGGCGCAGTACGCATACGCTTCATGCTCATGCCTTCATCAACCATAATGGTCTTGACAAACAGGTTGCTTTCTTCTATGCGGCGGCCTTCGTTGCCTTGGGCCCAGTTTGCAATCGCACTGCGGAGCAGCTTGCTTACAAACTGTGCATACAAGGGGCGCTGGCTAAACTGCAGAATATTGAGTGCCTTTTCAACGTTCACACCGCGCACCTGGTCAACAACCAGACGCATTTTTTGCGGAGAGAGCGGACAGTTGCGGAGAATTGCTTTTGCTTCCATCGTCGTCAATTATTTGCCGTGGCCTTTAAAGGTACGAGTGGGAGCAAATTCGCCCAGTTTGTGCCCAACCATGTTTTCTGTTACGTATACAGGAATGAATTTGTTTCCGTTGTGCACGGCGAAGGTATGACCAACCATGTCGGGAACAATCATGCTCCGGCGCGACCAGGTCTTGATCACCGTCTTCTTATTGCTTTCATTCATGTTGGTTACCTTCTTCTCGAGTTTAATGTCGAGGAAAGGACCTTTTTTGAGGGAACGTGCCATGCTGCTTCTTACTTATTGCGTTTGCTCTTTCTGCGTTCAATGATCAGACGATCCGAGCCTTTCTTCGGGCTGCGGGTTTTTTGACCCTGTGAGTAGATCAGGTTGCGTGAGCGGGGTTGACCACCTTTGTTGCGGCCTTCACCACCACCCATCGGGTGATCTACAGGGTTCATAGCGCTTGGACGGGTACGTGGACGCACGCCAAGCCAACGGGAACGACCAGCCTTACCGCTGCGGGTATTGCTATGGTCGGAATTAGACACCGTACCGATCGTAGCCAGGCAGTTGGACAAAACGAGACGCGACTCGCCGGAAGGCAATTTGATCGCGGCATACTTGCCTTCACGCGCCAGCAACTGAGCACCTGATCCGGCCGAGCGGCACAGACGGGCACCCTGACCGGGCTGCATTTCGATGTTGTGGATGATAGAACCCAGGGGAATCTTATTCATCGGTAGTGCGTTTCCGATTTCAGGAACTGCTGTCTCACCGCTTTCAAGCTTCATTCCCACTTTCAGACCGTTTGGAGCGATGATATAGCGCTTCTCACCGTCTGTGTATTCCAGCAACGCGATAAACGCAGTGCGGTTGGGATCGTATTCGATGGTCTTTACCTCTGCAGTTACACCGGTCTTGTCGCGTTTGAAATCGATGATACGATACATACGCTTGTGACCGCCACCGATGTAGCGCATTGTCATTTTACCGGTATTATTCCGGCCGCCCGATTTGCGTATCGGTACGATGAGTGACTTCTCAGGCTTATCTGCGGTAAGTTCCTGGAATGCGTTTGCAATCTTGAAACGCGAGCCGGGAGTTACCGGTTTGATTCTGTTCAGTGCCATTTAACTATCAGATGTTTTCGTAAAAATCAATGGTCGATCCTTCCTTAAGGGTCACAATAGCCTTCTTGTAGGCAGTATTGTAGCCGGAGATCTGACCGGTACGACGGTTCCTGCGAGACTTACCGCGGCAGATCATCGTATTCACACGATCAACTTGCACGTTGTAGAACTCTTCTATTTCTTTTCTGATTTCATCTTTGGAAGCCTTGCGGTCAACCACGAAACCATACTGCTGACGCTTCTCGGTGAGGCCCGTCATCTTTTCGGTGATCAGGGGTTTCTTCAGTACCATGTTCAGTCTTTATTAAAGGTTTCGCTGATTGCCTTGACCGCAGATTCGGTAAGAATCAGGTTGTTGGCTTTCATGATTTCGTAAGTGTTGATGTCGCTGGCGTTCATCACGCGGTTGTTCGGGATGTTGCGGCCACTCAGGTACACGTTGCGGTTGAGCGCGGGTGTAACAAAGAGGGTGCGGCGTCCATTCAGACCAAGGTTACCGAGCATGCGGGTGAAATCGGCTGTACGGGGTGCTTCCATCTGGATATCTTCCAGTACAGTGATGTAGTTGCCTTTTGCTTTGTAAGCCAACGCTGAGAAGCGAGCCAAACGCTTAAGCTTCTTGTTCAGCTTGAAGGAGTAATCGCGGGGGCGCGGTCCGTGGATACGACCACCACCTACATATGTACCGGCCTTGATGCTACCGTGACGTGCGCCACCGGTGCCTTTTTGACGGAACAACTTGCGGGTACTCTTGTTGATTTCGCTGCGGTCTTTGCTCTTGTGGGTTCCCTGGCGGTGGTTTGCCATGAACTGTTTCACGTCGAGATAGATCGCATGGTCGTTCGGCTCGATGCCGAAGATATCACCGGGCAGCGTTACCGAACGGCCGGTCTCTTTTCCTTCCTTGTTTAATACTTTCAGTTCCATATCAGCGCTCAATTATCACGGTGGAGCCATTGTAACCCGGGATACTGCCGCGCAGCAGAATCACGTTCTGTTCAGGGATCACGCGCACGATTTCCAGGTTGACACCTTTAACACGCTTTCCGCCAGTGCGTCCGGCCATGCGAAGGCCTTTAAATACGCGGGAGGGGAAAGAGCAGGCACCAATAGAACCCGGGTGACGGGCACGGTTGTGCTGACCGTGAGTGGTTTCGCCTACACCAGCGAAGCCGTGACGTTTCACTACGCCTTGAAAACCTTTACCTTTTGAGGTGCCGATAACATCGACGAAGTCGCCCGATGCGAAAATATTCACATCGTAAACGTCGCCTGTTGTCGCAGCGGCCTCGGCGCCTTCTGGGTTGCGAAACTCATGGTACACCCGCTTGGGAGCCGTGTTCGCTTTGGCGCAATGCCCGGTAATGGCTTTGGAGGCATGCTTGGGCTTCATGTCGCCCCAGGCAATCTGGATGGCGGAATATCCGTCCTTATCCTGATTCTTCACCTGGGTAACTACACATGGACCAGCCTGGACAACGGTGCACGCGATGCTGCGTCCGTTCTCGTCGAAGATGCTGGTCATGCCCAACTTTTTACCGATTAATCCTTGCATGTTGTTGGTTCGTTAGATCTTGATTTCTACATCAACACCGCTGGGAAGCTCAAGCTTCATCAGTGCGTCTACTGTCTTGGTGGAACTGTTGTAAATGTCGATGAGGCGCTTGTAGGAGCATACCTGGAACTGTTCCCGGGCCTTCTTGTTCACGTGAGGTGAACGAAGAACGGTGAACACTTTCTTGCGGGTAGGCAGCGGAATTGGTCCGCTTACCACCACACCGGTCTGCTTCACAGCCTTCACAATCTTTTCTGCTGACTTGTCGAGCAGGTTGTGATCGAATGACTTGAGCTTTATTCTGATCTTGTGACTGATCATGGTTTCTTTTACTTGTGATTAATTACTGCTTGCTTTGCCGTTCACTTTCTTCAGCACCTCGTCTGCGATGTTACGCGGGGTATCTGAATAGTGAGAAAACTCCATGCTGCTGGTAGCGCGACCGCTGGTGATTGTACGAAGTGTGGTTACATAACCAAACATTTCGCTCAGCGGAACCTTCGCCTTAACAACCTGTGATCCAGCGCGTTCGTCTATGCCTTCCAGCTGACCACGGCGGCGGTTGAGGTCGCCCATTACATCACCTGTATTCTCTGCGGGCGTTACCACTTCGAGCTTCATGATAGGCTCGAGCAATACCGGTCCGCACTGGCGGGCTGCTTCGCGGAAACCGCTGCGCGCTGCCACTTCGAACGACAGTGAATCGGAGTCAACTGCGTGGAAAGAACCGTCAAACAGACGCACTTTCATGCGGCTAATCGGGAATCCGGCGAGTACACCGTTAGACATTGCTGCCTTGAATCCTTTTTCAACTGAAGGAATGAATTCACGGGGGATAGAACCACCCACAACTTCATTCACGAACTGGAGACCTTCGCCTACAAACGTGTCGTCTGCCGGACCCAGTTCGAACTGGATATCAGCGAACTTACCACGACCACCGGTTTGCTTCTTGTACACCTCACGGTGGCTAAAGTTGCGGGTAATCGCTTCTTTGTAAGCAACCTGAGGAGCACCCTGGTTACACTCAACTTTGAATTCGCGGCGGAGACGGTCAACGATGATTTCCAGGTGCAATTCACCCATGCCCGAGATTACAGTCTGACCGGTATCCTGGTCTGTTTGCACACGGAAAGTGGGATCTTCTTCTGAAAGCTTCGCCAGAGCAGTTCCGAGTTTATCAACGTCGGCCTGGGTCTTAGGCTCGATGGCCAGACCGATAACCGGATCGGGGAACACCATAGCTTCGAGCACGATAGGATGTGCTTCAGCGCAGAGTGTATCACCTGTCTTGATGTCTTTAAAACCAACCGCCGCTCCGATATCACCGGCACCCAAATATTCGATTGGGTTCTGCTTATTGGCGTGCATCTGGAAAATGCGGGAGATACGTTCTTTCTGACCGCTGCGGGTATTAAGAACATACGACCCTGCATCCAACTTACCGGAATAGGCGCGCATGAATGCGAGACGACCTACATAAGGATCAGTTGCGATTTTGAAGGCAAGTGCGCAGAAAGGTTCATTGTAATCCGGCTTGCGCACGATTTCTTCATCTGTATCGGGATTGGTTCCCTTGGTAACGTCTTTGTCGAGCGGGCTCGGCATGAGTTCCATCACCAGGTCGAGCATGGTTTGTACGCCCTTGTTCTTGAAAGATGAACCGCAAACCATGGGTACAATCTTCATTTCGAGGGTAGCCTTGCGGAGGGCGTCGAGGATCTCGCGCTCGGTGATCGAGGTGGGATCGTCGAAGAATTTCTCCATCAGGGTATCGTCGTATTCTGATACTGCTTCGAGGAGTTTTTCGCGCCATTCGGTGGCCTCATCCATCATGTCGGCAGGGATTTCCACTACTTCGTAGGTCATTCCTTTGTCTGCCTCATTCCAAATCATACCGCGGAAGTTGATCAGATCTACCACACCGCGGAAATTATCTTCAGCACCGATAGGAAGCTGCAGGGGAACTGCGTTGCTGCCCAACATTTCACGCACCTGACTCACTACGTTAAGGAAGTCGGCACCTGAACGGTCCATTTTGTTTACGAAGCCGATACGGGCTACGTTGTAATTGTTGGCAAGGCGCCAGTTGGTTTCGCTTTGGGGTTCAACACCGTCAACGGCGCTGAACAAAAATACCAGACCGTCAAGGATACGCAGCGAACGGTTTACTTCAACTGTGAAGTCAACGTGACCGGGGGTATCGATGATATTGATATGGTATTTTTCGCCGCGGTAGTGCCAGAATACGGTTGTGGCAGCTGAGGTAATGGTGATACCCCTCTCCTGCTCCTGAACCATCCAGTCCATCGTGGCAGCTCCGTCGTGAACCTCACCAATTTTGTGGTTCACACCGGAATAGTA
>CANHTS010000037.1 GCA_947463435.1 Flavobacteriales bacterium
CATCATCCACGCGGTTGGTTACAATGTTCAGGCCACTATGCAAACTTCCTGAACTTCATGCAGAATAGCTGCGGCGGATACGTCTGGGATTTCAACCTGCCGAATGGATCTTTCCGTTCGAAGCGCATACTGCAGCATTACAGCGAAGATGCGCTATTTGTTTGATTCCTCCCGGGCTACCTTTGTAAGATGGGCAGAGCATTGGCATTCGATTACGGCATGAAACGCACGGGCGTTGCGGCCAGCGATCCATTGCGCATTGTAGCCACGCCCTTGGGAGCGGTTGAAACGGCGGTTCTCAAAACGTGGATTGAAGCCTATGTACAACGCGAGCAGGTAAGCGATTTCGTATTGGGTATGCCCACCCGGACCGATGGCAGCGACACGCATGCCACGGAGCCGGTGCGTGAATTCGGGCGCTGGCTCCAGGAAAAATGGCCAGACACGCCCTTGCATTGGGTGGATGAGCGCTTTTCGAGCCGGGAAGCGCGGCGCTCCCTCATTGAATCCGGAGTAAAGAAAAGCCGACGCAGGGAGAAGGGACTTACAGATACCGTAAGCGCTGTCTTACTTTTGCAAATCTATCTGCAACAACACGGATGATACTTCCCATTTACGCATACGGTAGCCCGGTACTGAGACAGAAGGCTGTTGAAATCACACCCGAACACCCCGGGCTGGAACAGCTCATTGCCGACATGTATGAAACCATGGCCGGCAGCAACGGCATCGGATTGGCAGCACCCCAGATTGGCCATGCCATACGCCTTTTCGTGGTAGACGGCAGCGAAGTGGAAGACATCGAACCGGCGGGATTCAGGCAGACTTTCATCAACCCGGTTATGGTGCGCGAATACGGCGATAAATGGGATTTGGAAGAAGGATGCCTCAGCATACCGAATGTGCGCGAAAACGTAAGCCGTCATGGCACTTTGCTGCTGCGTTGGCAGGACGAAGGCTTCCAGACCCATGAAAAGGAGTTCAGCGGAATGGCGGCGCGCATTATCCAGCATGAGTACGACCATATTGAAGGCGTGTTGTTCACCGACCGCATCTCTCCCCTGAAGCGCAGTCTGATCAAAAACCGCCTGAACAATATCAGCGCGGGCAGGGTGAACGTGAGCTACCGCATGAAGTTCCCCAAAGCACGCTGATGGCGCGTCCCGGCGCATACCTGCAACTCATGCGGCCGGTGAATCTGGGCATCTTGCTGTTGATGCAATTGCTCATACTCGGCAAAGGCAGCGGCTGGAATATGGATCTGCTGCGCATGCCCGAATGCTTGTTAGTTGCCTTGGCGATACTCTTCACGGCCGCTGCTGGAAATGTCATCAACGATGCACACGACACCACAACCGACGCCATCAACAAACCCGTAAAACAGTTGATACCGGGCGTAATCAGCAGCAAACAGGCATTGATTCTCTATGCGGTGTTAGTGGCTTCTGCGTTGTTGGCAGCCTGGTATGTTGAATTGGTTTTTTTTCTTTTCTGCGCGGCCGTATCCCTCCTGCTTTATTTCTACACACTGGAGCTGAAAGGCATTCCCCTCGTAGGAAACATCCTCATTGCCATGCTCACGGCAGCCGCTGTTTTTTGCACCCGGCTGGGCTTATACGACACCACGCTGATTCCTTTTGCTGAACTCAGTGCCCTGGCTTTTCTCGTCAATCTCTCCCGGGAACTGGTGAAGGATGTCGAAGATCAACCCGGTGATACAGCTGCGGGTATTCATACATTCGCGGTGCGTCACGGAAGCGAGAAGACTTACCGATTGGCCGGTTTAGTCCTGTTTCCAACTGTACTGCTTGCTGTCGCACCGGCCATTTTCGGCTTCGAGAATATCCTGTTCAGTTTGCATTTCGCATTGGCTGCAGTATTACTCTTGTGGATATCCATCGCCATTTACCGAACAACGAGCGCTTCCGAGGCTACCATTCATTCAAAACGCTTGAAGCTGGCTTTGTTTTACGGACTGCTGGGTATCTTGTGGTTGTAAAGTTTACCCGAGTCAAAGATTCCAAAATAATGGACAAACGATTCAAAAGTGACTAAACAGCTAAAGCAATGTAAAACCGCGTTAAAGCTTTACTTAAGTTTGCCTTGACACGCTTCCTTCCGGACGTGTCGCAAGGCAATAGGATCGCATGTTTGAAATTCAGGAACGGTTTAAGCGGATATTTTCCGGAAAAGGAAGGGGCTGGCGTTTGCCCATCTTCTTCTTTAGTCTGATGCAAATGGGTCAGGCCAGGGCGCAATCAGCCGTCGCCGGTACGTATTACGGCAATTTTGGCTTGATGGGTGCAGAGTTGCAGGTAAAAAGCAACGGAACCTACCGCTATCGTTTTGTCAACGGTGAAAGCGGCACAGGCAACCAGTATTCCGGTAAGTGGTCATTGGAAGGAGATTCGCTGATCCTTCACCACCAATTCAGGCGTGCAACCCGAGGCTTAGGCCGCAGGCGCATCCTAACCGGCTGGCATAAGCACAGCTACAAACAAACCGAAGTCTGGATTCTGAACGGCGGCCGTCTCTGCATGCGCGAAGACAGCCCGATGTCGCAATGCATCAGTCCTTCCAGCCACTTTACATTGGTGAAGTGAGCTAAAAGTTTCAAGTCGAAAGTAAATACGCTGCGCCAATTCTTCACGTCTCTTTGGCTTTTCCTGCGCCAAACCTGAACTTTGCGGCGTGTTAGCCCTGAACGATTTCAGCTTTGAATTTGCCGGTAGATACCTGTACAAAAACGCCTCCTGGCATATCAAGCCCGGAGAAAAAATCGGGCTGGTAGGCAAGAACGGAACCGGGAAATCGACCCTGCTGCGGCTGATTTCAGGCGAATACGATCTCAGGGAAGGCATCATGAACAAAACAGGAGGCATGAATATCGGCTTCCTGAACCAGGATTTGCTCTCCTATGAAAGCGACGAGCCGATAATTGATGTTGCACGTCAGGGCTTGGGAAGATTGGTGCAGCTGGAGAAAGAAATCAATGAGCTTCTCATTCAGATCGAAACCGACCACAGCGACCGCACCCTGAATTCGTTGGCTGAAAAGCAAGAAGAATTCGGCAATCTGGGCGGCTATGAACTCGACAATGCAGCAGAAAAAATCCTGGAAGGCTTGGGTTTCCAGACCTGGCAATTGCGTCTGCCCCTGAAGCAATTCAGCGGTGGTTGGCGCATGCGGGTGATGCTGGCAAAACTCCTCCTGCAGCAACCCGATCTGCTGTTGCTCGATGAACCGACGAACCACCTCGATATGCCCAGTATCGAATGGCTGGAAGAATACCTGAGCGACTATCCCGGAACCTTTGTCATTGTTTCGCACGACCGTTTCTTCATGGATCGGGTGGTGACGCGCATCGTAGAAATCACCAACCGGCAGCTTTATCATTATACCGGCAACTATTTCGAATACCTGGAGCAGAAGCATGAGCGCGATGAAATGCAACAGCGTCGCTTTGAAAACCAGCAGCAATACATCAAAGAGCAGAAAAAATTCATCGACCGTTTCCGATACAAAGCTTCCAAAGCATCGGCCGTACAAAGCAGGGTGAAACAGCTGGAAAAACTGGAGCGGGTTGATCAGGTGATGGAAGATGGCGTAGTGCTGAAACTCGATTTCAAATGCAAGCGCACACCAGGCAAGGTATTGATTGAGCTGAAGAATATCCGCAAGTCGTACGGGCAAAACCGCATCTTCAACGGCGGTGAGGCACAGATGCTGCGCGGCGACAAGATTGCGTTTATCGGAGCGAACGGTATCGGGAAATCGACCCTCTTGCGCATCATCAACGGCACCGAACCGCATGAAGGAACGGTGGAAGAAGGTTACCAGGTCGATATGGCGTTTTATGCCCAGCACCAGCTGGAGAGCCTGAACCTCAACCGCAACCTCCTCGACGAACTGGGTCATGCGGCGCCGCTCCTCACCGAACGCGAAGTGCGGACAGTCCTTGGCTGTTTCTTGTTTACCGGCGAAAGCGTATTCAAGAAAATCAAGGTATTGAGCGGTGGTGAAAAAGCCCGTGTTGCACTGGCTAAAACGCTGGTTCAGGAAAGCAATCTGCTGCTGTTAGACGAACCAACTAACCACCTGGATATGCAGAGTTCAGGCCTGTTGGCAGAAGCATTGCGCAATTACAAGGGAAGCTTTGTACTCGTAAGCCACGACCGTTATTTTATCTCTGAAGTAGCCAATAAAATCTGGTATATTGAAGATGGTATTCTGAAGGAATATCCCGGCACCTACCCCGAATTCAACGAATGGTTTGCGAAAAAGCAGGAATTACAGGCCGCCCAAACACCGGCTCCGGTTCCGGTAAAACAGGAAACCAAAGCCGTTAAAACCAACGACTCGGAAGAGCTTGCGCGCAAGAACCGGGCGAAGAAGACAGAGAAAGAACTGGAACAGTTATCCGCTCAGCTCGACGGGCTGAAGAATGAAAAGGCGGAAACAGAAACACAATTGGCCGATCCGGCCCATGCCGGAGACCTGAAGAAAATCGCTGCGCTGGGTGAGGTTTACAACAGCTTACAACAGCGCATCGACCGCATGCAGGCCGATTACGACCGCATGTTCGAAGCCTGGATGGAAGACGCAGAAAATCCGTCCTGATTCAGTCAAATCCCAAGCAACCGACATACCGGCTGCCTGGTTAATATTAAGAACCATTTCCACCGGCGAGCATCCAGCTGCGTGCTGATTGCAAAGCCTGGTCGAGACCGGATGCATCTTTCCCTCCGGCTGTGGCGAAGAATTTCTGTCCGCCGCCACCGCCTTGTATCGCTTTAGCCCAATTGCGCACCAGGGCTGCCGCATCCCAGCCGCGTTCGGCCACGAGATTTTCGGGCAGAATCAGCGCCAAACCCGGCTTGCCCTGGGCTACAAACCCGAGCATGGCAACCAGGTCGGGATGTTCCTGTTGCAGGCTAAAACAGATGGTTCGCGCTGCATCGGCTGAAGGCAGGTCGACACGCGCAGCCAGCATGCTGAAACCAGCACCTGCAGCTACCTGTGTTTTCAAATCGTCGATGGTTTGCTGCACCTGACTGGCCTCGAAAGCTTCCACGCGGCGGCGCAGCGCCTGTTGTTCATCGAGCATTTTTCGCAAGCTGGCCTGCACATCCGCCGGATTCCCGAGCAATTCTGCCACCTGTGCCCATTGTGTTTCGCGTTGCCGCAGGTAATCGAGCGCAGCCTGTCCGGTAAGGGCTTCCATGCGACGCACACCGGCCGCAACCGAACTTTCCGACACCAGTTTAAAGAAACCGATATGGGCGGTATTGCTCACATGTGTGCCACCGCAGAGTTCCTTCGAATATTGATCGTCGAAGGTGATGACCCGAACCGAGTCGCCGTATTTTTCACCAAACAAGGCCATTGCGCCGCTCTTCATCGCTTCCTCTACCGGCATATTCCGTTCCTCTTTCAAGGGAATAGCCATGCGGATGCGGGTGTTCACCATGTCTTCAATCTGCTGCAGCTCTGCTTCTTCCGGCTTTGCAAAATGGGAAAAATCGAAACGCAGCCGTTCGGGATTCACCAAACTTCCCTTTTGCATCACATGCGTGCCCAGCGTCTCGCGCAGGGCAGAATGCATCAAGTGGGTAGCGCTGTGGTTCGAGGCAATGGCAGCACGGCGTTGTTTGTCAACTTCCGCATGGAACAGCTGATTGCGTTCCTCGGGCAAGCGATCGACCAGGCAGATATGCAACTGGTTTTCCTTCACGGTATCGAGCACCTGCACGACAAAGCCATCCGCCGCGCGCAATGTGCCGGTATCGCCCACTTGTCCGCCACTGTCTGCATAGAACGGGCTATTGCTGAGTACCACCTGGATCTGCTTCTTCCCTTTCAGCGTCAGTTCGCGCCAGCGGGTGATGCGTACTTCTGCCTCAAGGAAATCGTAACCAATAAAGTCCTCTTCGGCATCGGCATCGAGGTAATGCCAGTCGCCGGTTTCGCGGGCCGCATCGGCGCGGCTGCGCGCTTTCTGTTCAGCCAGTTTTTCGCTGAAGCCATCCAGGTCTACCCTGTGATTGTGTTCGCGGGCGATAAGCTGGGTCAGATCGAGCGGAAAACCGTAGGTATCGTAGAGTTCAAAGGCAGTGGCGCCATCCACGTCACCGCCGCCCTGGGCGAAGTGTTTTTCGAGGATATCCATGCCGCGGGCCAGGGTGCGGTAGAAGCTGGCTTCTTCTTCGCGGATCACGCGTGCGATAAACGATTCCTGTGCCTGCAGTTCGGGGAAGAAGGCACCCATTTCCCTGGCCATAACAGCCACCAACTGATGGAAGAAAGGCGTTTCGAGGCCGAGGTAGCTATAACCGTAACGCACGGCCCGGCGCAAGATGCGGCGCAGCACATAGCCGGCGCCGTTGTTGGAAGGAAGCTGGCCGTCTGCGATGCAAAACGCCACCGCACGAATATGGTCGGCAATAACGCGGAAGGCGATATCGGAAGGCTCGTCTGTGCCGGTATAACCTTTGGCGGCAATGCGTTCGGTTTCGGCTATGATACCGCTGAAGATATCGGTATCGTAGTTGCTCTTTTTGTTCTGGAGGGCGCGGGTAAGGCGTTCGAAGCCCATGCCGGTATCGACATGCTGGGCAGGTAATTTTTCCAGGCTGCCATCGGCTTTGCGGTTGTATTCCATGAACACCAGGTTCCAGATTTCAATCACTTCCGGATGGCCGGTGTTCACCAGGTCGCGCCCGCTTTCGCTGCTGCGCTCTTCGTCGCTGCGCATATCGACGTGGATTTCAGAGCAGGGCCCGCACGGTCCGGTATCGCCCATCTCCCAGAAATTATCTTTTTTGTTGCCATCGATGATGCGACCGGGCTCCACGAACTCCAGCCAGCGGTTATAGGCTTCGCGGTCGTACGGAATGTTTTCCTCTTCGGAGCCTTCGAAAACGGTCACATACAAACGGTCGGGGTCGAGTTTATAGACTTCAGTGAGCAGTTCCCAGGCCCAGGCGATGGCATCCTGTTTGAAATAATCGCCAAAGCTCCAGTTGCCGAGCATTTCAAACATGGTATGGTGGTAATGATCGACGCCAACCTCCTCCAGATCGTTGTGCTTTCCGCTCACGCGCAGGCACTTCTGGGTATCTGCGATGCGCGTATGCCGGGCTTCGGCATTGCCCAGAAAAAGGTCTTTGAACTGGTTCATTCCGGCGTTGGTGAACATCAGGGTCGGATCGTTTTTTACCACGATGGGAGCCGATGGAACGATCTGGTGGCCTTTACCGGCGAAGAAGTCGAGGAACGATTTCCGTATCTCGTAAGCGTTTATACTCATGTAACTGCGGGGTCTGTAGATTTAAATGCCTTACTTTTGCAATGGGGGACAAAATTACGCCCCGCCTGAGCGAGTGGCCAAGAAAACGAAATATTTCTTCAACCCGAAAAGCCTGAGCTTTGAAAAGGTTTCCCAGAACTACTGGTATCTGATATACCGGGCATTGGGATTCTTTTCGCTGGCTGTGGTGATCGGCGTGGGTATGGCCTTCGTTTTCACCCGCTTCTTTGCTACGCCTATTGAGAAAGGTCTTATAGACGAAAACCGTAAGCTGCGCCATCAGATCAAGGCCATCAACCAGCACGTTTCAGAGCTTGACCGGAAGATGAATGAACTCGCCGAGCGCGACAACAAAATCTACCGGATGATTTACGAGGCCGACCCACTGAAACCTGATCAGGAGAAAATCCAGAGTTACAGTGATCTCTTGCGGATGCCGGAAGGCGAGTTACTTGCGTCATTGCGTACCAAGCTCGACAAGCTGCACCATCTGGCATCGCGGCAAGACAAATCGTACAATCAGCTCGAGAAATTGGTAAAGGCCAAGACAGCGATGCTGAATAGCATTCCAGCCATACAACCGGTTGCCAACAAAGACCTCAATCGCATGGCCAGCGGTTATGGATACCGGATTGACCCATTTTATCACACCGCAAAGTTTCATGCCGGAATGGATTTCACTGCTCCTCCCGGCACCCATGTTTTTGCCACCGGCGACGGGGTGGTTGCGGATATCAGGAGGGATGAATGGGGTTATGGCAACCATATCATCCTTTCCCACGGCTACGGATACACAACGGTGTACGCCCATCTCAGCGGCTTCAAGGTAAAAAAAGGCCAGCGGGTGGTGCGCGGCGAACTGATCGGATTCGTCGGAAACACAGGAAAAAGCACAGGGCCGCACTTACATTACGAAGTGCGGAAGAACAACCATCCCCTCAACCCAGCCTTCTTTTATTACAGCGATCTCAGTGACGCCGACTATGCTCGGATGCTCCAAAAAGCTTCAGAAACAACCAAATCATTTGACTGATATGAACAAGATGTATTATTTACTTTCCATTTCTGTTTGCGGCCTGTTCGCCTGTTCGGGAGTAACCGAAAAAATTGGCGAAGGCAGCGAAAAAGCCGGCCGTGCTGTGGGTGAAATAGCCCGCGGTGTTAGCTCCGGCGTAGATCAAGCGTTTGAAATCCAACCTGAAACCGACACAGCTTTTCGTTTGAAAGGGCTGAGCTTGGGCAAGGTGCAGCTCGGCAACGACGGCGAAGGGACAGACAACCGCCTGAGCATGTATCTGATTGCCACTAAAGCCATAGACCAACCGATTTCGGTCAAGGTGTATGACCCGAAGGGACTCGAGATGGGCCGCAGCCGGAGTGCAGTAAAAATGGCAGCCGGAGAAGCGCGTTTTGTGGATTTTGTGTTTGACAAGCGCACCAATATCGACAACGATTCTCGGGTGCAGTTGAGTTTAGAGTAATTGGATTGCGATGGAACAGAACGAAGAAACCAAAGCCTTTCACCGCATTGGTGAAGTGGCCGCGATGTTCGGCGTTAATCCGAGCCAGCTGCGTTTTTGGGAACAGGAACTGCCGCGGCTGAAACCGATGAAAACCCGCAAGGGCGACCGGCTTTACGCTGCGAAAGACCTGGAGCTGATCCGGCAGATTATTTACCTCACCCAGGAAAAAGGCATGACGCTTGACGGCGTGCGCAAGCACCTCAATAAGCCGGCGGTGAAGCAGGAAGTTCAAGACAGACTGCTCCAGCGTCTCCGCGATTTGCGTTCGGCCCTCCTGCAATTGAAAGAAGAACTGAATGAGTCGTAAATGCTGCGCTTTGCTGCTTCTGCTCGGTACGGGCGTCGCAGCAAGGTCGCAGCAGACTATCGGCACGGGCTTGCCCCTGCCGAACGGATTGCATGCGCTCGCACCGCCGGGTTTTCCGCTGGTGTTCAGCAATCCAGCCTGCCGCGACTCAGGGTTTATTATCGCAACTGCCGTTTCACGCCTGTACAATCTGCCCGGGCTGGGTCATCACTTTGCCGGATTGGCTTTCGACGCGGGCCATCTGCGCTGGAGTATTTCGGTGTTGCAAGACGGCAGCCGGCATTTCCACCGGCAACAAATCGGCTTCAGCCTCGCCAACCGCATCGACAAGCGCACCGTGCTCGGGTTTGGTTTGACTGCCGATGGCATCCGCCAAACCTATGTATATCCGGAGCGGCCCGAACTATTGGTCAGGGCCGGTTTACAGACACAACTCGGCAGAAAAACCAGCCTTGGCATGCGACTGCACAGCGGCTTTGCAAAGCGGAATGAGGCCAGCCCGCCACAAATCTGGCATCTGGCTTTCGGGCA
Source organism: Flavobacteriales bacterium (assembly GCA_947463435.1). Classification (GTDB taxonomy): domain Bacteria; phylum Bacteroidota; class Bacteroidia; order NS11-12g; family UBA955; genus REEB481. The sequence goes on from CANHTS010000037.1 coordinate 9,671, forward strand.
TCGGATATCAGACAAACTGCACTTTATGGCCGAAGTGGAAGCCCAATCGGGCACAGCCTCCGGTAAGGTGTCGATCAAGACCGCCCTTTGCTACGCCGTGAGTACACGTATGGGCATGATGTTCGGCACGGGGAGCAGACTTCGCCCTTTCTCGTTTGCGCTTTCCTGGAAAGAAAGCCGCTTGCAAATGGCTTTGGGCTTCGATTATCACAGCATTCTTGGCTTCACTCCACAGTGTTTACTGGTATGGAAAGGAAAATCCTGACTTGGGCGCTGTGGATCGCATTCATCCTGCCGCAGACCGGGGAGGCACAGCAGGAGCCGGCCGATGAAGTTCAAGATGCAATGGAACGGCGCAGCGAGAACTTCGAAGGCAATAATGACCTGAGTGAATTGGAGGAGCAATTCACCTTGCGCCGGGATATCAACCGAGCCGGAGCGGAGGAATTGCAGCAGGTTCCCGGTCTGACTTTGTCGCATGTATTGGCAATCTTGATCCACCGACAGCGTTTCGGGCCTTTCCTCAGCATGGAAGAATTGCAGGTGTTGCCTGGTTTTGACGCGGCAATTATCCGCAGCATTCTGCCATGGCTAGAATGCCGGAGCCCGGATCAGCTGTTGTGGTATCGCCTGAAGAAAGGCATACACCAAGGGAAGCATGAATGCCTGTTGTACGGCTTGCGCAGCTGGCCGCAGTCTGACAAGCGGTTTGCATTGCCTGATAGCACCGCGAACCGTTTTTTAGGCGACCCTTTTCGCAGCCATATTCGCTACCGCTACCAGGTTCCCGGTTTGTTGTCTGTAGGATGGGCCGCAGAAAAAGACCCGGGCGAACCCTGGCTGCGCCAACGCGGCTTGATGGATTTCAACAGCCTGCATGTATATGTGGAGCATACCGGATTATTGCGCCGCCTGGCGCTGGGCGATTTTCAGTACAATTGCGGGCAAGGGCTTTTGCTTGGCACCGGTCTCGGTTTCAGCCAAAGTGCCCTGGTGATGCAGGTAAAGCGCAATGCGTCCGGCATCCGACCTTTCAGGTCTGTCAATGAAAGCAGGTACTTGCGTGGCTTTGCCATCGGGGTTTCAAATGGCGCCTGGCAAGCAGATTTGCTGTTCTCTTCCCGGCGTGTTTCAACCCGCATGAATTTGGATAGCCTGCGCGTGGAAGCTCCGCTTGATTTCAGGCTTGACCTCGATGGCCTGCACCGCACAGCAGCCGAAATGGAAAGCAGGAAGCGCGCCATTGAACAATTGGCCGGATTGAATGTAATGCACCGCACAACGAACGGCAGAATGGGTATGGCCCTGCGTTATGACCGAAATGGGCTTGACACCGGTTCGGCAATTGCCTGGGGTTCCGGAAGCGCATCGTTCTCTGTTTATGGAGACCGCACCTGGCGCAATTTTCATTTCTTTTTCGAGGAACGCCGGAATACCCGTTCCGTAAAAACCGCAGATGCGCGCGTGATCGGCCTTTTAGCCAGCCTGCATACACGCGTAGACATGTCGTTGTTGTACCGCCAATACAGCGCTTCGTACGATGCTGCTTCCGGCAGTGGATTTGGCCAGTTCAGCAGCAACGAAGCAGGGTTGTATTTCGGTTTCCAATGGCGGCCAATCTCACGTTGGACCATTTCGGCCTATCAGGATCATTGGCAGCGGCCGCTTCCTTCCTACCGAAACAATGCACCTACCCGTGGCAGCAGCCGCTTGTTGGAATGCAGTTATGCGCCGAGCCGTCACCATGTCTGGTATGTGCGCATCCGGATGCAGGAGAATTCGCGGAACAGCATTTCAGCACGGCAGCAGATTGCCTATCCTGTTCAGGAGACCGTTTATCACCTGCGGCTTCACGCGGATTATCCTGTTGGAAAAAGGCTGGAAATGGCAAGCCGGTTAGAATACAGTTCACCCGATGGCAAACAGTTTAGCGGCAGCCTCGTTTTTCAGGATATGCAATGGAAACCTGCCGTCGGAGGCTGGCGGCTGGGCGCAAGGTGGAGTATCTTTCACGTTCCATCTTTTAATGCGCGCATCTTTGCCTATGAAAACGACCTGCCACAGGTCTTCAGCGTCCGCGGATTTCAGGGCAAAGGGCGCAGTATGTATGTGCTTGTCCAGCGCCCGATCAACCGACATTTGCGGCTATACCTGCGCTTCGCCCGTTTCCGCTACGACGATGCCATGCAGGCACAAACAACTTTCAGCGGACTCATCCGATTTCAAATCTGAACCCCATGATCAAACTCAGTGTTAACATCAACAAAATCGCCACCCTGCGCAATGCACGCGGTGGAAAACGGCCCGATGTAGTGCAGACGGCACTTGACTGCGAACATTTCGGCGCCGACGGCATCACCGTTCATCCCCGCCCTGACCAGCGGCATATCCGCTATAGCGATGTTTATGCATTAAAGGAAGTGCTCAGCACTGAATTTAACATCGAAGGCTATCCGAGTCCGGATTTCATTGCCATGGTTCTGGAAGTAAAACCGGCCCAGGTTACGCTCGTTCCAGATCCGCCGGATGTTCTGACTTCAAATGCAGGTTGGGATGCGGTTAAGCACAAAGATTTTCTTACCGACACGCTGCTGGTATTTCGCGAAGCGGGCATACGCAGCAGTCTGTTTCTTGACCCGGATTCCGGGCAGGTTGAAGCTGCATTTGCGACCGGTACCGACCGCATCGAGTTGTATACCGAAGCTTATGCCAGCCAGTTCCCGACCCAGGGGCCGATGGCGCTCCAACCGTATATCGAGGCTGCAGAAAGGGCAACTGCACTTGGCTTAGGCCTGAACGCCGGCCACGATCTGGACCTGGAGAATCTGGCTTATATGGCGGGGCATTTGCCGGGTCTTATGGAAGTATCAATCGGCCACGCGCTGATTTGTGATGCTTTGTACTTCGGATTGCAAAACACGATCCAGATGTACAAGGCCAAACTTGCTTACCCGGAATGAAACGGTTCTTCTTCGCATTGCTTTGCCTGATTTTTTCAGGGAAAGACGCGCATGCCTGGGGTTTTCACGGTCATCGGCTCATCAACCGGTATGCAGTCTTCTGTTTACCGGAATCGCTTTTCGGATTTTATAAAACACATATCCACTGGCTGGCGGATCATGCAACCGATGCCGACAAGAGACGTTACGCTGTGGCTGAAGAAGCCTGCCGACATTACCTCGATTGCGACCGCTATGAACATGCTGCTCCGCTGGATACGCTACCCATGTGGTGGAATGATGCAGTTGCACAATATGGGGCTGACACGCTTCAGGCACACGGCATCGTTCCATGGCATTGCTATCTTATGTTGCAGCGCCTGACAGATGCATTCAGGGAGAAAGACATTGCCCGCATCCTGCGCATTTCGGCAGACCTCGGGCATTATATCGCCGATGCCCATGTACCATTGCATGCTTGCGGCAACTACAACGGACAACGCACGGGCCAGCATGGCATTCATGGACTCTGGGAGTCGCGAATCCCGGAGCTGTATTCAACTTCTTACGATAAACTGGTTGGCACGAGTGCCTATTTGAACCGACCGATGGAAGCGATTTGGGAAGTTATCGGGGAAAGTTATGCTGCCAGCGATAGTGTGCTCAGGCTCGAGCGCGGACTCAATGCTGCCTTTCCGCCGGCTTTAAAATACAGCTGGGAAAACCGTGGAAACGGATTGGTTCGGGTTTATTCTCAAGCTTACTGCGCCGCGTATGACAGTTTGTTGCAGGGAATGGTGGTGCGTCGATTCAGGGAAAGCATTGGCATGGTTGCAGCTTATTGGTATACGGCCTGGGTAAATGCCGGTCAGCCTGACTTGCCGCTTTCAACTGCAGCACCGGGCCTGTCAGAAGCGGATAAGTGGATGGAGCAGGGTTTCATGCAGGGCATCATCATCGGCCGCCCTGAGGAACATTGAACCCGAAGCAACAATCAGGAGGAAAGGCGGGCCGGATTACTTTTTCTTTTTCTTGAAATCACCGCGTTTCCAGGCTTCGAAGAACTGGCTCCATGCGAGCGGGCTCATGATATTCATCGGAGGTGCCTGACCTTGATAATAGAGGAGTTGCTGGCGCTGTTGCATGAGGGCGCGATAGCTTTCGCGTGAATCGGCCATTTTCATGCGCATTTGTTCTTTCAGCTCTTCAGCTTCCAGGTTTTTGCGGGCGCGCTCAAGTTCATCGTCGGGTATGGGGCGGTGAACAAAAGCGTGATCAAAGGCGGCTCTTGTCGGGAATGGCCGGATAACCACGACCGGCAGGTTGATGGTATCCTGGGTGAGCAGTTTGATGATATAGTAACGGGAACGGGTAATGGTGTCAGGAATGATGATGCGGGAGTTTTCAAATTCAACGTGCCAGAAGTTTACCGTATCGCCCTTCTCGGCCACAAAGGAGAAGAAACCATTTACGTCGGAGTAGCCGGCAACGCCATGGGAACCCCGCGATATAACGCAGAATGGTATGGCGCGCAGGCTATCGGCCGTCAATACAAGCCCGCTGAATTGCACAAAGCTCTCCTTGCCCGGGTCCTGGGTTTGGGCTTTCAACGGTCCTGCAGCGGCGATGGCCAGCAACAACAAGAAAAAGGCGTACCGTTTCATCATGGTTCAAATATCTGCAAAGCAAGTGCCAATCGGGGAGAGAATCAGGCAGGCGGGAACAAATACCCCACCAAAATGACGAGAATCACCAGCACAGGTGTTGGCAAACGGCTTTTATTGAGGTAAAACGTGGAAGCAATGAATACGACCCACCAGATCAGGTCGGTAAACAAGTGCGGGCTTTTTTCGCTGAGCAATAGGATCATGACAACCAAGGCGGAAAGTACGAATCCGGTAGCGGCCGCGATGATTCCGTCGAGTGCACGCAACATAATCGGGTAGCGTTTCAGTCTTCCCCAGATTGGGTGTACGAAAAACACGAAGAGTAATCCGGGCAGGAAAATGCCTACGAAGCCAATGATGCAGCCCAACAATTGCCCCGGAAGGCCATATCCAAAGTTCTTCATGGCGATTCCGTTGAAATACACGGAGATATTGAACACCGGGCCGGGCATAGCCTGCAGCAACCCGAGGCCGGTATTGAATTCTTCGTTGCTCATGCGGGGCTTGTGCTTCACATACTGTTCAAGCGCCATGGGCACCAGGGTATTGCCGCCACCGAACACCAGGCTGCCCATGCGGTAGGTGTTTTCGAAGAGCGTGAAAGGCTGCGTAAAACCGGCCGAACTGGGAAACAGGAACTGCAATTGCCCCAGAAGACCGATAAAGAGGAAAATCCCGAGATAGAGGCTGAAATTGGCCCAACGTATGGGTCCGAACTGTTCTTTATTGGGAGTAAACTTTCTGTTTCCGAACAAAGAACTGGCCATTCCACCCACGATGATCCCCAGAGGGAATAGCCACGGAGCAGGAAAAAACAAGACTGCAATGAGTGCCAGGGCAGCAATGCTTAGATACAGTCCGCCTTTGCGCATGCTTCTGAGCATGAACATACTGCCCGTAAGCAGATATGCCATAACGAGGGCGGGCAGGTACGACAATTGCCTGGAGCCCAGAAAACGCGGTGAAAGCGTCAGGATTGTAAGGATGATGGCACCAGGCAAAGCCCATGCGAGTAAGGTCAGGATAGCCAGTGGCGGGCCACCCCTGCGCAAACCTACAACCGTAAGCAATTGTGTGGAACTGGGCCCGGGAAGCACATGGCAGAAGGAATGGATTTCCATGAGCTCTTCAAAGCTCAGGTAATTTTTCTCTTTCACGAGTCGTTTCTGAAAGAGTGCCAGATGCGACTGAGGACCACCGAAAGCAGCCGCTCCGAGAAACATGACATCTTTTAGAAAGGACCAATGCCCGCTTACCATTAGATTTGAAGCAATAGGAAAGACAATATTATGCAAATCCGCGCATTGATGGTGATGCTTGTTGCAGGTTTAGCGGCTTGCGGACAAGGTGGTACTGAGAAAACCGGAGAAATGGAGCAACAGCAGTTGCGTGTTGATTCGTTGTGGGGCATGTTTAAGGAGGTGAAAGAGCTGCTTCGTTACGATATGGCAACCATATCCGAACGGAAGGAAGAGATGGACAGTTTCTTGCAACTAGCCCGTTTTTTCAAGGAGGATCAACTGAGTGACGATGAAAAGAGCTTATTGAATCAGTACAACGGCATCTACCGGGTTTACAAGCCGATGGCACCGGCATATAAAGAGATTGTCATTCAAACGGAGGAGATCTTCTTCCGCATCAAAACCTTGGAGAAGAGCGTGGCTGCAGGAACCTATCAATCGCAGCGCGCAGAGTTCCTCAAGACTTATGGAGAGGAACGGCAAGCCTTGACAGAACACCTCGACCGCACAAAGAACACCTTAGGGCGTTTAGGAGCTGTTGAGCCCACCTATGAGCGCATCCAGGAATTGGTATACGCGTTGTTTTCGCAGAAGCGTCCGGCATTGTTAGACGGCGGCAACTGAGCTATCGGAGTTCGTTTAGAGCAAACGTATATAGCAGAGAGGCTGCATTGGATTCAGCCGATGCTGCAGGATAATGCAGCAGAAGTATAGCGGCGAAGCTTTGCTACGGCGTCAGGTCTGGTGCTTTGTACACACGATAGGACTGGCAAGGAAATCAACCTGTCAGCTTGGTTTCGACCTCAGATCGGGTGTTTTAAACACAGTTTATTTCCAGGGGCGCGGAGGAATTCCGGTTATCGCTGCCTGGCAGCAGCCAAATCGTCAAGGGAAAGGGGTTGATGCGACAGCGGCGTTGCTGTAAACCTTGGTAGGTGTTTCAGGTATTACGGGCGATACTCACCAGAGTTATGTTATAGCAGTGGAGGAGGTTAGAAACGCGAAAAGCCCCTCGAGGAGGGGCTTGTGCGCTTACAAAGTCGGCGGCGACATACTTTCCCAGGAGTTACCCAAGTATCATCTGCGCTGAGGGGCTTAACTTCTCTGTTCGGAATGGGAAGAGGTGGACACCCTCGCAATAGCCAC
>CANHTS010000038.1 GCA_947463435.1 Flavobacteriales bacterium
GCGGGTAAAACAACCTTGCTCCAGATTATGGGCAGCCTGGAAAAACCAAGCGAAGGCAAGGTGTTTATCAAGGGCGAAGATATCCATGCGCTGCGCGGAAACCGCCTCGCGGCATTCCGCAATACCCACATCGGTTTCATCTTTCAGTTTCACCAGCTGCTTCCTGAATTCAGCGCACTTGAAAATGTGTGTATTCCCGGCTGGATAGCAGGTAAATCCAGAGAATCAGTTCGCATCGAAGCACTTGAACTGCTTCATTTCCTGGGCCTTGAACAACGCAGCCACCATAAGCCGGGCGAACTTTCCGGAGGAGAACAACAGCGCGTTGCCGTTGCCCGTGCATTGATCAATAAACCATCAGTGGTTTTTGCCGATGAACCTAGTGGAAATCTGGACAGCCGCAATGCGGGTGAGTTGCACGGCTATTTCCGCCGCTTGTGCGACGAAATGGGCCAGACCTTCGTAATCGTGACCCACAATGCAGCACTGGCTGAAATGGGAGACACGGTAGTGCGTATGGCAGACGGTTTGGTTGGCAGTGTGGAATCCGTCCATGGATAAGGCAAGGGAAACCCTGCAAACCCATTGGGGTTACGACGACTTCAGGCCCGGACAAGCTGAAGTTATTCAGGCTGCGCTCGATGGAAGCGATGTATTTGCGCTCATGGCTACCGGTGCCGGAAAGTCCGTATGCTACCAAGTTCCGGCGCTGCTACTGCCGGGTTTAACCCTGATCATTTCGCCTCTCATCGCCCTCATGAAAGATCAGGTGGAAGGCTTGCGCCGGCGCGGTATCGCTTCCGGCGCCTTAACCGGCCACCATACGCGCAGGGAACAGGATGCCATGCTCGGAATGGCACGCGATGGCGCGTTTAAAATGCTCTACCTTTCGCCTGAAAAACTTGCGGGTTCCCATTTTCGCGAATGGCTTCCCCATCTGCCCATCCAGATGATTGTGGCAGACGAAGCGCATTGCGTGAGCCAATGGGGCTACGATTTCCGTCCGTCCTATCTGCAAATTCCGGAAGTCGCCGAAGCTGTTCCACATGCCAGGCGTTTGGCATTGACAGCTTCTGCCACGCCGCGGGCGGCTGCGGATATCATCGAAAAACTGGCCCTGCGCAATCCGTTTAGATTCAATACCGGTTTCGATCGGCCGAATCTGCATCTTTCCGTAAGGCATGTGGAGTCGAAACCGGCCTGGATCACAGAACACCTGGCCAAACTGCGCTCCACCGGCATCGTATATGCTCCCACACGCCGCGAAACACTTGAAACGGCGCGGGCCATCAGCGGGGTAGGAGGCAGTGCCGATTTTTACCATGCGGGGCTTGAAATCCAGGCCCGCGAGCGCAAACAACGCGACTGGACCGAAGGGCGAACGCGGTGTATGGTGAGCACCAATGCCTTCGGTATGGGCATCGATAAGGCCGATGTGCGCTATGTTGTCCACCAACGCCTTCCGGTGTCGCTGGAAGCGTATTACCAGGAGGCAGGCCGTGCAGGGCGCGATGGAAAGAAGTCTACCGCCGTGGCGCTTTGGTACCCGCAAGATGAAACGCACATGCGCGAACGGCTCGAAGAAGGCTTCCCTTCCGATGAAGAAGTACAACGTGTGTATTCCGCCCTCATGCACCATTTTACCTTGCCTATTGGCAGCGGAGCAGAGCGTTTCTTTCCCTTCGATGCCGATGCGTTTGCCCAGGCATTTCGCATTCATCCCGGCCTGCTGCACAATGCATTGGGCATACTCGAATTATCCGGTTTGCTCAAGGTGAACGATGCCGTGCGCATTCAGGCGCGTGTGCGGATTCTGGGAGATTATGCCGGTATTTACGAATTCAAGGTTTACCATCCGCAATACGACGATGTGATCAATGCGATGCTGCGCCTGCTTCCAGGCGTATTCGATCATTACGTTCCGGTGAATGAAAAGAAACTGGCCATGCTGCTCGCGCGTCCCGAACCGGAAGTGGTGCGGCAATTGGTTGAGCTGGACAATATGGAGCAGATCGACTACCTGCCCGAACGGAATAAACCCGGTATCACCTTGCTGCGCGACCATGAAATACCCTTGCGCCTCGATAAAGCCCGCATTGCGGCGATACGCAATAACAGGCTGGAGGCATTGCAAGCTGTTTTTGACTACGTACATACACCCGGCTGTCGGATGCAGTTCCTGAGGCGCTATTTTGGCGAAATGGATGCCGGTCCCTGTGGCCATTGTGATCGCTGTACCGAAGCTTCCGGCAAGGAACAGGAGGGAGGCGATACCCGTGCCTTGCGCCTGGCTGAATGTTTGCGGCAGGCAGGATCGCTGCCGCCTTCCGCTTTGATGGAACAAGCCGGTGTGGAAGATGAAGATTTCTTCCGACAGGTAGTGAAAGAATGGATGCAGCGCGGGCTGGTCTCATTGAACGAAATTGGCTGCTTGAAATGGAAGGGAAGCGCATCCGCCTGACGGTAATCAACGATCTGTCTGCCGACCAGCGCATGCTGCGTATTTGCGGCAGCCTGGCCAAAGCCGGATATACGGTTGAACTGATCGGAAGGAAATTGCCTGCCAGCGGCCCGCTCGCTCAACGCGCCTGGAAACAAACCCGCCTGCCCTGCTTTTTTCAAAAAGGGAAAATGGCCTACGCCGAATTCAATCTGCGGCTTTTCTGCTATCTGCTTTTTCGGCCGATCGATATCCTCTGCAGCATCGATTGCGATACCCTGCCTGCCGGCTGGTTGTTGCGCCGCCTGCGCCGTTTTAAACTGCTTTTCGATGCCCATGAATGGTTCAGCGAAGTGCCCGAAGTCATCAGCCGGCCCAAGGTTCAACGCATTTGGCAATGGGTGGAAAGAAAGCTGTTGCCGGGCGTGGATGGCGCCTATTCTGTATGTCGTTCGGTGGCAGATGCCTATCAGGAAACTGCCGGTATCGAAGTGGGTGTGGTGATGAATGCCCCGCCGTTGGCAGCACAACGCCGGCACGAAGCGCAAAAACCGCATGTTATCTTATATCAGGGAGCGCTGAATGCAGGCCGCGGACTGGAAGCGATGATCGACGCTATGCCAAAGCTCGATTTGCAATTGCATATCATCGGCGAAGGAGATCTTTCGGCTGAATTGCGATTGCGCGCCATACAGCTTGGAGTGGCAAACAAGGTAAAATTCCTCGGCTGGCTGCCTCCGGAAGCGCTGCCCGAACATACTGCTGCCGCATGGTTAGGCCTGAATGTGAGCGAGAACCTGGGCAAGAGCTATTACTACTCCCTTAACAACAAATTCTTTGATTATATCCATTCCGGCCTTCCGTCGCTGATCAATCCATTTCCTGAATACCTGCGCATGCTCGAAAAATGGAAAGTGGGCATCTGCGCAGAGTCAAACCCGGAAAGCCTGGTTGATGCCATCCGTTATTTGCAGGGAAATCCGGAGATTTACCGCGATATGGAGTTGGCCTGCCTTGAGGCTGCGCAAGAGCTGAACTGGGAAAACGAAGAAAAGAAATTGCTGCACTGGTATGCCTGAAACCAAACCGAAACTGCATCTGGTGGCCTTTGATGTGCCTGAACCACCCGATTACGGTGGGGCCATCGATATTTATTACAAACTGAAGGCTTTGCATGAGGTCGGAGTTGAAGTGACTTTACACGCTTTTGCTTACGGCAAACGCGGCAACCCGGAGAACCTGCGGCCCTGGTGCAAGGATATCCATATTTACAGGCGCCGTGTGTTCAAAAATCCTTTCTATGGAGAGGCGCCTTATATCACTTCGAGCCGCGATGCTGCAGAACTGATGGATAACCTCCTGGCCGATGAAGCGCCTATCCTGTTCGAAGGGCTGCATTCCTGCCATTGGCTCGACGATCCGCGCCTGGCCGGACGGGTGAAAGTGGTGCGCACGCATAACATCGAACACGAATACTACCGCAACCTGGAACATGCCGAAACCAATTTTTTCAAGAAGTACTTTTTCAGGGTGGAAGCCGAACGATTGCAACGCTTTGAACCGGTATTGAAAAAGGCATCGCTGATTGCAGCCATTTCACCCGATGATACCGGTTATTTCTCCAGCCTTTACGGGCATACCGAGTACATTCCGGCCTTTCATCCGAATGAGAAAGTTGAAATCAGGGAAGGCTTGGGCAATTTTGTGTTGTATCACGGAAATCTCGGCGTGGGAGAGAACAACCAGGGTGCGCTGTATCTGGTAAAGGAAGTATTCAGCCGCCTGCAAATTCCTTGCGTGATAGCAGGAAGCGATCCGTCGGCCGCCTTGCGCCATGCAGTTTCCGTCTATCCCCACATTCAACTCGAAGATCAGCTGGATACCGCCGGCATATTGGAATTGGTATCCTCAGCGCAGGTGAATGTGCTTTGTACCTTCCAGGGCACCGGCATCAAACTTAAACTGATCAATGCCTTGCACCGTGGGCGCCATTGTGTGACCAACCGCACCATGGTAAATCATACCGGCCTCGAGAACCTGTGCCATGTACACGATGATCCTGCTGAGATGGCTGCGGCTATTGAATCACTGATGCAGTTGCCATTTGATGAAACAGAGCAAACACGCCGGGCATTTATGCTGTCGGAAGGATTCAACAACGTGCGCAATGCCGCTCGTCTGATGGACGCAGTTCAACAGTAATTACGAAGCAATCTGCTCCTCTTACAACTCCTTCTTCAGGAAGCGGCCCGTATGGCTGCTTTCACAGGCGGCAATCTCTTCCGGCGTGCCCGTGGCCATGATTTCGCCTCCGCCATTGCCGCCTTCCGGACCCAAATCGATTACGTAGTCGGCAACCTTGATGACATCGAGGTTGTGTTCAATCACCAAAACCGTATTACCCCTGTCGGTCAATTCATTCAATACCTTGAGCAATTGCCGGATATCGTCGAAATGCAAACCGGTCGTCGGCTCATCGAGGATATAAAAGGTGTTGCCGGTATCGCGTTTACTCAGTTCGGTGGCCAGTTTCACCCGTTGGGCTTCACCTCCGCTAAGGGTGGTGCTGCTTTGGCCGAGCGTGATATAACCAAGCCCAACCTGCTGCATGGTCACAATTTTGCGGTGAATCTGCGGCATGGCTGAGAAGAAATCTACCGCCTGGTCGATGCTCATCTCCAGGATATCGGTAATGCTTTTTCCGCGGTAGCGCACTTCCAGTGTTTCTCGGTTATAGCGTTTGCCCGTGCAGCTGTCGCAGGCCACTTCCACATCCGGAAGAAAATTCATCTCGATCACTTTTTTGCCCGCACCACCGCAGGTTTCGCAACGACCGCCTTTAACGTTGAACGAAAAGCGGCCTGGTTTGTATCCGCGGATACGGGCTTCAGGCAATTCGGAAAAGAGGTTGCGGATATCGGTGAATACGCCGACATAGGTGGCAGGATTACTGCGCGGTGTGCGCCCGATAGGCGATTGGTCAATCCGGATTACCTTGTCAACCTTTTCGAGGTTGATTGCCTTTTTGCAGGGTAAAGCGCGGTAATGGCTGTCGTAGATTTCATTGTGCAGCAGCGGGAACAACGTTTCGTTGATCAGACTCGATTTGCCGCTGCCGCTCACGCCGCTCACACAAATAAAAATGCCCAACGGAAAGCGCACTTGCACATTCTTCAGGTTGTTGCCGCTGCAGCCTTTGAGTTCAATGAACTCCTTCCCGAGCTTGCGTCTAAGTGCCGGCACGGGAATAGTTTCCTTGCCTGCCAGGTAACGCGCCGTTGGAGAATCAAATTTGGAAAAGGTCTTCAGATCGCCTTGCGCCACGATGCGGCCACCGTGAACGCCGGCTCGGGGACCGATCTCGACCAGGTGGTCGCTTGCCAGCATCATATCGCGGTCGTGCTCGACAACCAGCACCGTATTGCCCAAATCGCGCAATTCTTTCAAGCTGGCAATGAGCTTCTCGTTGTCGCGTTGGTGTAGGCCGATACTTGGTTCATCGAGAATATACAATACATTGGTCAGCTGTGAACCAATCTGTGTTGCCAGCCGGATGCGCTGTGCTTCGCCACCGCTGAGGGTGCGTGCCGGACTGTTGAGGTTCAGGTAACCCAACCCCACGTCTTGTAGAAAACGCACGCGGGAGGTGATTTCCTTCAGCAAATCACCGGCTATAATCTGTTGCCTTTCACTCAGCTCCCCATCCACATTTTCAAGCCAGTTCAACAACTTGCCGATGTTCATGGAAGCCAGCTCGGCTATGTTGAGGCCGGCGATGCGGTACCAGCGCGCCTCTTTCCGCAAGCGTGTTCCTTCGCATTCCGGACAAGCGATGGTATGCATGAATTCTTCAGCCCAGGCCCGCATATTGTCGTCGGAACTTTCGAAATACTGTTCCTGGACAAACTTGATGATGCCTTTGAAATTGGTCTGGTACTTGACTTTCTTTCCGGAGCTGTTTACATGGTCAACGGAGAATGTTTCTTCCGTGCCATGCAAGATCAGGTCTATGGTTTCCTGGGGGAGGGAGGCGATCGGATCGGCCATGCTGAACTTGTAATGCTTGGCCATGGCGCGCAACTGGGTGAAGGTTTGGTTCTCTTTCAGTTCGCCGATCGGAACGATGCCGCCTCGGTTGATGCTCTTACTCGCATCGGGAATAATGAATTCAGGTGCGGCTTCGGCAATTTCACCCAGGCCTTCACAGCGCGGGCAGGCTCCATAGGGAGAGTTGAATGAAAAGGTGTTCGGACTCGGCTCGTCGTAGCTGAGGCCGGTCTTGGAATCCATCAGGTATTTGCTGAACAGTTGGATTTTGTTCTCGGCTGTGTCGAGTACCATCAAAGTTCCTTTGCCCATGCGCAATGCTGTTTTTACCGATTCAGCGATGCGGTTTTCAGATGCAGCGCCCGGTTCGATGCGGTCAACCACAAGTTCGATATCGTGCATCTTGTAGCGGTCGAGTTGCATGCCTGTTTTAATTTCAAGCACCACACCATCCACACGCATGCGCTGAAACCCGCGCTTTTGGTACAATTCGAAGAGTTCCCGGTAATGTCCTTTTCTGCCTTTGATCAAAGGAGCCAGGATGGCAATCTTCTTCAAGCCGAACTTCTCGGCAATGATGGCGGTGATTTGCTGTTCGGTGAAACGCACCATCTTTTCGCCGGTTTCGTAGCTGTAGGCGTCGCCGGCACGGGCAAACAACAGACGCAGGAAGTCGTAAACCTCGGTAATGGTTCCTACCGTTGAACGCGGATTGCGGCTGACAGTCTTTTGTTCGATACTGATAACCGGACTAAGTCCGCTGATCTTATCGACATCCGGGCGCTTCAAGTCGCCGATAAATTGGCGTGCATAGGCAGAGAAACTCTCCAGATAGCGCCGTTGTCCTTCTGCAAAGAGGGTGTCGAAGGCTAAACTCGACTTGCCACTGCCGCTGACACCCGTAAATACGATCAGCTGATTGCGCGGAATCTGCAGGTCGATTTCCTTCAGGTTGTGCTCTCTGGCACCATAAACCTCTATCAACCCCGTATTCGCCGACTCCTTAGACATTGTATAATAACTGCTGACCCCGAAAAAAGGATTGCAAAATTAGCGCCTGCAGCCGGCATTTTATGCCCATGGCCTGCCTTTAACTTTGCGCCATGGAACTGAATGCGGTACTTACGGTAACCTTTACCCTCTTCGCTGTCATCGATATGATCGGTGCTGTGCCGTTGATTATCAGCCTTAAGGAACGCATTCCCGGCATCCATGCGTTGAAAGTTACCATCGCTTCAGCCGTTCTGATGTTCTCTTTTCTGCTGGCCGGTGAACCTGCTTTGCGTTATCTGGGCGTCGATTTGCAATCCTTTGCCATTGCCGGTAGTATCGTGATGTTCATCCTGGCCATGGAAATGGTCCTGGGCATCCATGTGTTCAAGCACGATCCGGATATCAGCACCGGCAATATCGTGCCGGTCGCCTTTCCCATCATCGCCGGTTCCGGAACGCTTACCACGATTATGTCGTTGAAAAGTACGTTCTCTCAACCCGTTATTGCCGCAGGTATCCTGATCAATCTCCTGGTCATTTTTGCGGTTGTCGGCAGTACACGCTTTATCCACAAAACACTTGGCCCAACCGGTTTGGCGGTGATGCGCAAGTTTTTCGGCATAATCCTCCTGGCCATTTCGGTGCGCATTTTCCGCAGCAACCTGTTCTGAATCAGCCTCGATCGAGGTAGGAAAACAGCTCGCGGGTGTAAGCAGTCGGAGCGGCGTTGAAGAGGGTCTCAGCTGAGCCTTCGCAGTCGGTTTGCCCATCCAACAAAACCTGCACACGGTCTGCCATCCAGGCCGCAAGGTCAAGGTCGTGCGTGATAAACAGGTAACCCAGCCCGGTATCGCGTTGCAATTGTTGCAATAAATTGAGTACGCTGGCCTGCACACTGGGGTCGAGCGCAGAAACAGATTCGTCCAGGATTAACACCTTGGGAGCAGCAGCCAGCGACCGGGCAATGCTGACACGCTGGCATTGGCCGCCACTCAATTGGGAGGGGAATTTTTCGCGGCAATGTTCCGGCAGGCGAACAGCATCAAAAAGCCGCATGCATTCCAGCTTCGCCTCCGCATGCGAAAGGCCCCGCTGTCGCAGTACTTCTGTTACCATACTGCTGGCGCGCATACCAGGATTCAATGCGGAAAAGGGATCCTGGAAAACCATCTGAACCGGTCGCCGGCCCAAAGGTGCACCGGGCGTTTCCAGGCTGCCGTTGAATTCAGTGTCCAGTCGGCAAAGTATCCGTGCCAAGGTAGATTTGCCGGAGCCGCTTTGGCCGAGGATGCAAAGCGTTTCGCCCCGGGCTACCTGCACGTCTATGCCCTGCAATGCAGGTCGTTTCCCGCCTTTGAATATTTTGCTGTCCACCTTTGCCCGGAGCAAGAAGGAAGAGGGTTCGATGGCTTGCTTGGGAGCATAAGTCGACTCACTTCCTTGTGTATCGGGTAATGTATAACTGCGTCGCGAAAGCCTTGGACGGCAATTCAGCAACAAGCGGGTATAGGGATGTGCCGGTTCGTGCAGGATCTGGCGGCCATTTCCTTGTTCCATAACCTTGCCTTCCTGCATCACCATCACATCCTGGCAATGCCCCGCAAGCAGGTCGAGGTCGTGCGAAACCATGATTACCGAAACGCCTTCTTCCCTGCATCGGGTGGTGAGCAATTCCGTGATCTGATTTTTTAACGCAGCGTCGAGCGCTGTGGTTGGCTCGTCTGCGATAATCAATGCAGGCCGGTTGGCAAGGGCCATGGCAATCATTAACCGTTGGCGCTGGCCACCGCTGAGCTGGAAAGGATAGCTGCGCAGTATGCGGCGGGTATCCTGCAAGCCCATCGACTGCAACAGTTCCGCCATGCGTTGGTCCTGGTCTTTCTTGGGGATATCGGGCAGGCATTCCCGCAATTGTTCACCGCAGCGCATCACAGGATTGAGCGCGCTCATGGGTTCCTGGAAGATGAAAGAAATTTCAGATCGGCGCAATTGGGTCCATTCGTCTTTGGTAGCCTCCAGCAGATTGATGCGCTTGCCATCGCGGCACGTAAACCAGGCGGCTCCTTTTGGTGGCAGGGCAGGGTCGAGTAAACCGGCAATGGCAAAACAGGTAAGCGTTTTACCCGATCCAGATTCGCCGGCAATGCCAAGAAATCCGCCGCGTTCAAGCTCAAAGCTGACGTTTTCTACCAGGATTTTGTCCTGGAAAGCAATCTGCAGGTTTGTCAGTTCAAGCAGTGGATGCGACGACATACCGGCAATGATACGTCAGGAAAAGTGCGTGTGGGAAATGGGGAAGGAAGGATGCTGCGATCGGCCTTACATCATGTTTTGCCAGGGCGATTCGCGTTCAATTAAGGTCGCGAATTCTTCCGGGTTGCTGATGGCAGTTACATTGCTCGGGAAAACCAAATCTTTGCGTTTCAGTACCTGTTGGCCGGTGAGCAGGATCCTGGTTTGCGGCCAGCTCTTTGACATGGCGTGGATAAACACCTGCGTCGGCATACTTGCATTGGCTGCCGTCAGCGAACAGAAGATGAAATCGGGCATGTGCATGCGGAAGATGCCGCTGAGGTCTTCCAATGGTGTGCTGGTTCCAAGGTAAATCACGTATTGACCGCGTGCGCGCAGTAAATAATTGGCGAAAAGCAGGCTTAAATCGTGGGGTTCGCCGGATGGAACGAAGAGTAAATATTTCCGCGCTCCGGGCTGGGTGTTCATACTCAGCTGGTCGATTGAAACGTAGAGGCGCTGGCGGATCAGGTTGGTAATGAAGTGTTCGTGCGCGGGATGGATGCTTCCGCCCAACCACAGCAGCCCTATATGCTCCATGAACGGAAAAATGATCCGGGTCATGGTTTCTTCCATGCCCAGCTTCAGGACATTGATGGAGAGAATTTTGTTGAATTCGCGCTCGTCAAAAGCCATCATCGTCGACACAAGGGCCTGAATTTGTCCGTCGTACTTTGAATTGGTTTCGTTGACCTGCATGGTGCGGCGCTGCACTTCGTCGCGGGTCATCTTCGCGATTTTGCTGATTTTTACCCCGTTATTATTGAGGATGGCGACGTTCAGCATATACTTCAGGTCGTCTTCTTCGTAGTAACGAATATTGGTTTCTGTGCGTTTTGGCGTCAGGATGCCATAGCGTTGCTCCCAGATTCTCAGGGTGTATGATTTGATTCCTGTAATATTTTCAATGTCCTTGATAAAATACTTGTCGCGGAAATGCTGCTTGCCTTTCCTTTGCAACTCTTCCGCCGTTTCGGTGGTTTCTTTTTTTCTGCGTCCCATGTCGAATCGAATTCTAATTACAGGAGCATCCGGTACCATTGCCAAAACGCTTGCAAAACGTTTAACGGAATTGGGGTTCGAATGCTTGTTCCTGTCTGCAAATAAACGAAGAAAAGGTGAACAAAATTATTTTTATTGGAACATTTCTACCGGTGAGTTGGATGAACGCTGCCTTGACGGAGTCGATTCCATCGTTCATTTGGCCGGCGCAGGCATAGCTGACAAGGCTTGGACACCAGCCTACAAAAAGGAAATCAATGATTCTCGCTCCGGAGGTGCTGCTTTGCTACTTGAAAAAGTTAAGCAGCTAGGGGTTCGTCTCCGTTCTTTTGTTTCAGCTTCGGGAATTGGCATCTATCCGTCTGTTGATGAGGCTTTAGATGAAAAAGCAGCCCATGGCAGTGATTTTGTAGCGAATGTGTGTTTGCAATGGGAAACGGCAGCCAATGCATTTAAATCCAATGCCGATCGGGTTTGTTGCATACGTACCGCCCTGGTGCTGGCAAAGGGAAAAGGTTTCCTTCAGCCATTTGAAAAGGCCATGCAGCTGGGTGTATTGCCTGTTTTTGGCGATGGAAAGCAATTGCTCAGCTGGATTCATATCGATGACCTGGTGGAAATCTATGTGCGCGCGTTGACTGATTCCAATATGGAGGGAGCCTATAACGCGGCTACCGGTCAGGCAGTTTCTCAGCGCGGGTTCAACCAGTCGCTGGCAACCGCAAGGGGAAGAAAGGTACTGATGCCACCCTTGCCGGCTTTTGCCGTTCGCGCTATTTTCGGCGAAAGGGCTACGTTGCTGCTGGGCTCACAAAATGTGGTTCCGGCCAAACTCAGGGCCGAGGGATTTGTTTTTCAGTATCCGGATCTCCTTCCGGCGCTAAAACAACTCTATGCCCAAACCTGAAATTGCCGTTCATTGGTTCCGCCGCGATCTGCGGGTGGAAGACAATGCTGCCCTGCATGCTGCCTTACTGAGCGGCTTGCCTGTGTTGCCCTTGTTCATTTTCGACCGGAATATCCTCGATAAGCTGAACAACCGTGCAGATGCGCGCGTAAGCTTCCTTCACCAAACGCTGATTGGATTAAAAGCGAAGTTTCGCGCCGCCGGGTCTGATCTGCTTGCACTGCACGGAAATCCTGAACAGGTTTGGAAGCAGTTGGCGGAGGAATACAATATCAAAGCCGTTTATACCAACCGAGACCACGAACCCTATGCCCGGGAACGCGATACGAAAATCAGTGAGTTGCTGAATAGCCATGGCATTGGCTTTTACGATTTTAAAGACCACACGGTGTTTGAGCGCGGCGAAGTGTGCAAAGACGACGGCCACCCTTACACCGTTTACACACCATACAGCCGCAAATGGAAAGCCCGGCTGGCCGAAAACGGCATCCCTGATTATCTGTCTGAACATCTGCTGGGCCATGCCTGGCAGGGCTTCACTGCAGCGATGCCCGAGCTTGAATCGATGGGGTTTCAGCGTTCTGCACTCGAATTCCCTGCCGATGCAATCGGCGTGGAGCTGATGCAGCGATACGGTGAAACCCGCGATATTCCGGGGATTCGCGGTACCAGTCGCCTGGGTCTGCATCTGCGTTTTGGTACCATCAGCGCCAGATCACTGGCCCGAAGAGCCTTGGAAGTGCATGCCGAAAAGTTTTTGAATGAATTGATATGGCGCGAGTTCTATCTACAAATACTCTGGCATTTCCCGCATGTTGTCCACCAGGCCTTCAAGCCTGCTTACGACCGCATACCCTGGCTCAACAATCCGGATGATTTTGAGCGTTGGAAAACCGGAACAACAGGCTATCCGATTGTCGACGCCGGCATGCGCGAACTGGCAACAACCGGCTATATGCACAACCGCGTGCGCATGATTACCGCCGCCTTTCTGACCAAGAACCTGCTCATCGACTGGCGTCTGGGAGAGGCCTGGTTTGCGGAACAACTACTGGATTTTGATCTGGCTTCGAACAACGGAGGCTGGCAATGGGCGTCGGGCAGCGGAGTGGATGCTGCGCCGTATTTCAGGGTGTTTAATCCGCAATTGCAGACCGAGAAATTCGACCCGCAACACCGTTACATACGCCAATGGGTGCCGGAGTTCGGAACTCCGGACTATCCGCGGCCTGTAGTGGATTATGCATTTTCACGGCAACGCTGTCTCGATACCTACAAGAAAGCGCTTGGCGGGACTGAATAAGTGAATGCTCTGTGCGCGAATTGCAACGGCTTGAAGTGCTGTTTAAAAAAAATCGCCTTCTTTGCATCATGCGATTCCGGATTCTTGCGCTTATAGCCTGCAGTGCGGCAGGGCTTAAACTTTCAGCACAAGGTGCGCTTTATGCACCCAACAGCTTTGCCGACCGCTGGCTTCAAACCATTGAAATCAAAGGGTTCCACCGAAACTTTGACAACGAAAAGCGCTTAGGCCACTTTGATCCGGGGAACCGCTTCTACGATAGGCGCGATGTTTCGCAATTCACCGGTTTGGGAGGAGGGAAGAT
Organism: Flavobacteriales bacterium; assembly: GCA_947463435.1. GTDB lineage: Bacteria > Bacteroidota > Bacteroidia > NS11-12g > UBA955 > REEB481. The sequence goes on from CANHTS010000038.1 coordinate 13,289, forward strand.
GGCCGAAGGTGGATTTATGGCCGATTACATTAAACGGGATAACCCGGAATGGAACACTTACGCGTCGTCGAACCGCATGCCATTCAAACCCTTTTACGAGCGCCCGGCCGCTTTTTACATGTGGAATGACACGTCGAATGCCATTGTTATCAATCCCGTTTTGAATGTGCATGGGCAGCCGGGGGCAACAAATCCACTGCAGCAAAATACCCGCGGTGTGGAATTGCGGGGGAAAATCTCGAATAAACTCAGCTTTTGGTCTCAAGTGACCGAAAACCAGGTTTTCCTGCCCGGTTGGGCTGATACCATGGCACGCAGCTACGGTGTTGTGGAAGGGGAAGGGTTCTGGAAGCCATTCAAGAAACGGGGTGTAGATTTTCTGCAGGCCCGCGGTTACCTGAGCACGTCGGCATTGAACGACCGCGTGCGAATCGTGGCAGGGCATGACCGGATTTTTACCGGCAATGGAATCCGCAGCCTGATTTTGTCTGATCACGCGAAAGAATATCTGCATCTTCGCTTGCACACCGATCTCGGCCCCTTTCGTTACCAGAATGTTTTTGCAAGGCTGAATGGATTTCTCCCGCTCACCGGCGATCGCTTGCAGCCCATCAAATACATGGCCATGCACAGGGCTTCCGTGCATATCAGGCCTAACCTCGAATTCGGCCTAAGCGAAATGGTGATCTTCGACCGCAGCGATTCTTTCGGACAACGCGGTTTTGATGCCGATTATCTGAATCCGGTGATTTTCTACCGCACCATCGAAAGCCACCGAGGCAGCCGCGATAACGCACTACTGGCGTTCGATTGGAAGTGGAACTTCCTTGAAAAATTTCAATTTTACGGCCAGTTTCTGCTGGATGAATTCAAGTTGAAATACCTGCGGGAAAATAGCGGATGGTGGGCCAATAAATACGCCTGGCAGGCAGGTGTCAAATACACGGTGTTAGACAACAAGCTTGGTTGGTTATTCCTGCAGGCAGAAGCAAACCGCGTAAGACCGTACACCTATTCCCATTACCGCACTTCGCAAGCCTATACCCATTACAACCAAATGTTGGCACATCCGCTTGGCAGTAATTTCTCTGAAATATTGTTTTCGATGCAATGGCAGCCTTATCAGTATGGTGGCATCGCGATGTTGAACAGATTTTTTCTTCGCGCCGATTGGATGCAGGCTCAACGTGGCAAAGACATAGCCGGCGTGAATTACGGAAACGACCCGAGGCTCGACAACGACACCCGACCCTATGAGTTTGGACATTCCATGTTCCAGGGGCAGGCAGAAACCATTCGTTCCTTGCAGATTTCCCTGAGTTATATGCTGCGCCACAACCTGTTTATCGACGCAAGGATGATACGCCGAAGCGGCCATGAGCAGTTCTTTACGCTGGGTCTGCGGCTGAATGCCGAAGCCCGGAACTATCAATACTAAAAAAAAAGAGCATCTGTTGAAGATGCTCTTTGGGCTGAACAATGGGTTATAAAACCCGGCTTATTTCTTCTTAGCAGCCGGTTTGGCTTTTGCCACCGATTTGCTCGCCGTCTTTGCTGCCGGTTTTGATGCTGTCTTGGCAATTGGCTTAGTCGAAGCAGTTTTAACAGCCGGTTTGCTCGTTGCTTTCGCGGCAGTTTTCACCGATGCTTTGGCAGTGGGTTTGGCGGCAGGTTTAGCAGCAGTTTTTGCGCTTGCTTTCGCTACAGTTTTCGCCTTGATAACCGGTTTAGCGGCTGTTTTAGCAGTTGCTTTGGCAGCCGGCTTGGCGGTGGTTTTAGCAGCCGGTTTGGTCGCGGCTTTCGCCTTGCTTGCGGGTTTAACAGTTGCTTTGGCAGCGGGCTTGACTGCTGTTTTAGCAGCTGGTTTTGAGGCGCTTTTGGTGCTTGTTTTGACTGCAGTTTTAGCTGCAGCTTTTGCAGTTGCCTTGGCCGCGGGCTTGGCACTGCTCTTTGTAGCTGTGGCTTTGGCCGCTGTTGGCTTCTTGTTTGCCGGTTTACTTGACTTTACCATGGTTTTTGGGGATTAGTATTATATGCAAATCAAATTAAATTAATAACATGTATGTGAATAAAAGGCTTCCACATCTGTGGATAACCGCTTAAAGTTATACGGTTTTTAAGCTTTTACATAAACCGCAATGGAAGGTGCAGCTTGATGCATGGGAAATGGATGATGCGCTGTGCCGGCGTTTTTCTGTTCGTATAGCTTATCCACGCGGGATGTGAATTGCATTGGTTTAAGCCCATCCGAATCAATTTTTGATGCACCTGGTTCGGTGGAATCAAATAGGAAACAGCAGATATCCAATCTTCACCAATGCCATTTGAACAAGAAGGTCTCTCGAAGCCCCGGTTCGGGTCGATTAAATATGTTACAATAATTGGATCGACCGGGTCTTAATCAGGACGTCGCGCCCGTATCATTTCATTTTTTAATCCACCCGCTACCGGTGCGCGTTCAACAGTCCAGCCCAGGGCTTGCAGGTTGCGGCGAAACTTGCCCTGTGCACAATAGGTTACCAATAAGCCACCGGGTTTCATTTGCGTTGCCAAATGTTCAAAAACGACAGGCTCCCACATTTCAGGTTGGTACTTGGGCGCAAATGCGTCATAATAAATCAAATCGACCTTTTGAGGCAATTGCAAATCCCGCACAGAAACAGCAAGCTTGGCAAGTTGAAATCCGTCGCGCACTGCTTGTGTAATCAGCTTCTCGCCGAATTGCCAGGGTAAATGCGCGATTTTCGCGAATACCGCTGCCGCCTCCGGGTGCATTACAGTTCTTTCATAATGCAGAGCCTCCATCTCTGAACTGTCCAGCGGAAGCGTATCAATGCCGTAATAGGCGATTTCAAGGCCAATATGCCGCTCGAGGGCAGTCAGCAAGGCGTTAAGTCCGGTGCCGAAACCGATTTCTGCAATTGCGATGCGGTTCTTGTTTTGGACAGCGTACCTGAATCCGTTGGACAAATAAACGTGCTCCGATTCTGTAATGGCTCCTTTCTGTGAATGGTAGGTTTCACCCAAATCTTCCCGTTTCAGGGTATATGAACCATCTTCGGTAAGGATGCGTCGTAAGGGCTTCATCCTGGAATGGTAAAAGCTCAGTTGGAATCAGACATAGCTCAACCGGCGCTCATCCAGTTTCAGAAAGGTAAAAAGCATGAGTGTAAAAGCCCAGAGGCTGGAACCGCCGAAGCTTACAAAAGGCAGCGGAATGCCGATGATTGGCACCAGTCCAATGGTCATTCCAATATTGATGGCAATATGAAAGAACAGAATGCTGGTTACCGAATAACCCAAAACCCGTCC
>CANHTS010000039.1 GCA_947463435.1 Flavobacteriales bacterium
AACAAAAGCTTCGTTCATGGTGTTTTCAATGCGATCCATAACCGCAGTATCGGTGCTGTAAGCAAGGCAAGTGATTGCACCGTGCTGGCTTACACTGCGCTCAGCCAGTTCAAGCGCATGGTCGAAATCGCGGGTACGCACCACAAGTACGGCCGGCCCGAAGAGTTCGTTCATATCGTTTTCGATGGCAGCGGCTTCTGCTTTCATCACAATTGGGCTGTGCATGCGGGCATCGGCAAACTCGGGATGCAGAACTTCGACTTTACCGAGCACCACATCAGGGAAGCGTTCAGCAGCTTCACGGGTACGTGCGATGGTGGCGTCGTTCTGAATGGCTCCCAAAGTGAATGGTCCGGCTTTGGGGTTCTCTGCGAGACCTTTTACCGCATCGGCCAGTTTTTGGGTGAATGTATCGAAATCCACATTACCATTGGGTGTTTTCACGCCGGCAGCCGGCACAAGGATATATTGCGGGGCAGTACACATTTGCCCGCTGTACAGGCTGATACTGAAAGCGAGGTTCTGACAAACGGCATCTACATCGGCGCAGCTTTCCACGAGCACCGGATTGACACCGGCTTTTTCGGTGAAGCAGGTTTTGCCGAGGTTCTCAACGTACATACCAAAGCCCGGGCCACCGGTATAATCAATCATTTGCACGGCAGGGTTTTCTGCGAGTTGCTTGGTGATGGGAGCAGCAAGTGTGTCGGGCGCCAGCTGAACTAAGTCTGCAGGAAGGCCGGCTGAGTGGAAGGCATGGCGCAATTCAGCCACCACGAGGGCGATCGGCAGGATGGCTTTGGGATGTGGTTTTACAATCACCGGGTTGCCGGTAATCAGGGCAGCGTAGAGACCGGGTACAGTATTCCAGGTAGGGAACGTTGAGCAGCCAATCACCAGATTGATACCGCGGGGAACCGCCTTGAAGTTCTTGCGCAGGGTAAGGTCGAATTTGCCCATGGGCTTCACCCAGCTTACCTCACCGGGGTAGCGGGTCAATTCTTCGACACCCATGGCGATGGCTTCGAGAGCACGGTCATTGGCGTGCGGGCCGCTGGCCTGAAAACTCATCATATAGCCTTGTCCGGTAGTGTGCATGGTGGCGAAGGCCAATTCGAAGAAACGCTCTTTTACGCGTTCGAGCGAATTGATCAGTACTTCTGCGCGGCGGTTTACATCGAGATTTTTCCAGGCCGGCCAGGCTGTCTGTGAACGGTCGATATAGGTTTGGGCAGGGAAAGCAGGATAATGAACGCCCAGTCCGGTTTGCAGGTAAGGGCTTACTTCCTCGCCAATCCATTGGGCACCTTCGCCGGCTTCCAGTTCCTCAAAGTTCTGGTTGAGTTTGCGCTGGAAGGCTTCCAGTCCCTTGGCTTGTGCATCTTCGGCGTAAGCTTTGGGCGATTCCGGATAAGCGGCATAAAAGGTGCGGCGGCGGTTGGCTTCGATAGCCTGGGCAAGCAAAGTCTGCGATTGAGTGCTCATAGATGGAAAGGATGGCAAAGTTAACCTGTTTTTTGCCGTCCGTTCCACCAGTCGCTTAGCAACGCTCCTATCTTCCTTCCTTCAGACGGCAGCAGAAAATGGCCGGTACCAGGAAGCCTTACAGCCGGCGGAGCAGGTTTCAACAGGATATCCTCAGCACCACAAACCTGCAAAAACTGCATATCGGTTTCGGTTTCGAAGTCCAGGAGAAAGCGCAATACTTTGCGCCAGGCCGACGGCTGCCAATGTGATAATACAACATTGAAACGCCTTCTTTCTGCCACTGGCAGCAACCACAACATGCCCTGCACAATTGAGACGAGGACCCCTGGCGGCAACATCAACAGCAGTTGCGGAATTCGCACGGCACGCAACAGGCGCAGCAACACGTGCCATTGCCCGCGGTGCACAAATCCGGACAGAATCATCACATTCTGAAATCGGTTAGTTGCCAATTCCCCGTGTTTCAAAGCAAGTTGCGCTCCTAGTGAAAAACCACCAAGCACATCGGTTTCTTCCGGAATAGATGTAAAAAGGCGCTGCACCCATTGCTCCATGCTTTCCGATGGAAGGGGAGGCGTAATTTCAAGCCAGCATATCTCCCAACCGGGAACAGACCACCGCTCCGGCGGAATGGGTTTCATCCCCAAGCCGGTCCAGAGCGTCAGCAAAGGCATCAGGCCTGCCCGGTCTGTCCACCGAAATTCAGCGGAAAGCCCATATCGCCTTGCATTTCCTGGATATCAATCTCGCCGAACACTTCTTCGAAGCGGGCAATATTGTCTCCCAATGCCAGCAGCAAGCGCTTGGCGTGCAGTGGCGACATGATAATGCGACTCTTCACACGCGCTTTAGGAACGCCAGGCATCATGCGTACAAAATCAATCACAAATTCGGCATTGCTATGGGTAATGATGGCCAGATTGCTGTAGGTACCTTCAGCCATATCTTCCGGCAATTCGATCTCCATCTGCTGCCCTTCGTTGTTATTTGGGTTCATAACGACAAAAATACAGCCGCCTCAGCGGAAAAACACCGATTTTTGCAGGCCTTATTATGTTCAAGAAGCTGAACATCCTGATCCTGAAAGCCTTTATCGGGCCCTTTCTGGCGACATTCCTGATCAGCCTGTTCCTCTTTCTTATTCACTTCCTCTGGAAATACATCGACGAGTTGGTCGGAAAAGGTATCGACACCTTCACGATGTTGCGGCTGATTTTCTATTCCATGGCCGACCTGATTCCGATGGCACTGCCATTGAGTGTGATGATTTCAAGCCTCATGACCTATGGCAACCTGTCGGAGAGTTCTGAACTGGTGGCTTTGCGAAGCGCAGGCATTTCACTCAACCGGGTGCTGGCTCCTGCTTTTGCGGTGATGGTATTGTTCGCCGGTATCACATTCTACGTTTCCAATATTGTCATTCCCCGTGCCAACCTCGAAGCCAAAAGCCTGCTTTACGACCTGCGGCAGAAAAAACCGGCTTTCAACATTACGCCCGGGGTTTTCTACAACCAGATTGAAGGCTACTGCATCAAAATAGGACGCAAGGATGCCGATGAAGAAACCGTTTACGAAATCCTTGTTTACCAATACCGGCAGGGCAATAGCCAGTTGAATACGGTGAAAGCTGAAAAGGGAATCATGAAGCTATCGCCCGATAAGCGGCTTTTGTACTTCACCCTATTCAACGGCACGCGCTATGAAGAGATGACGGATATGCGCGATTATTTCCGCTCCTATCCCCATAACATCACGCGTTTTGCCAAGCAGGAACTCACTTTTGACCTCAGTAGTCTGGACCTGAAACTCACCGACAAGGAAGCTTTCCGCGGCGATTACCGAATGATGAACGTAAGCGAGCTTCAGCAACAGAACGATTCATTGCAACGCCAGGCGCAGCGCAAGCTCCAACGCAGCCAGGACATATTCATGGCGCCGTATTTCCATTTGTTGCCCGATTCTGTGAAGCCCGGAGTCAGCCCGATCAAGCAGCAGGACGTTATTCTGAACTTTCCCGAAAACCGCCGCGCCAGCATATTCAGCCTGGCTATCACTTCTGCACGCGGCATTAAAAGCATAGCCGACAATAACTTGAACGAAGTAACCCTCATGCGCGAAGAGGCTGTCAAGTACCAGGCCGAATGGCACAAGAAGTTCACACTTTCAGCCGTCATTCTCTTGCTGTTCCTTATTGCTGCTCCGCTGGGAACGATTATCCGCAAAGGTGGAATAGGCATGCCGCTGGTGATTTCGGTGGTTATGTTCATCGTCTTCTATGCCATCAATATCATTGGCGAGAAAATTGGCAAAGAAGGCGTTGTACCCATTTGGTTTGGCATGTGGCTGAGCACTTTTATTCTGTTGCCAATTGGTGCATTCATCACCCGAAAAGCAGGTCAGGACAGTGCGACACTCAGCCTGGAGCGCTATCAAAAGTTCTTCGAGAAGCTATTCAAGGCTGAATCGGGCCTGCGCTTGTTCCCAAAACGGAAGGCAAAAAAGGCCAAGGGCGCATGAAAATTCTCCTCATCGCAAGCCGTATCCCTTATCCCTTGCGCGACGGCGGAGCCATTGCCACCTTTAACCAATTCAAAGGCTATGCAATGCTCGGAAACTCCATCCGGATGTTCGCGCTCAATACAAGCAAGCATTTCGTAGATAAAGAAACCATCCAACGCGAAGTTGAACCTTTTGGCACTGTTGAGACCTTCGCAATCAACACCGAAATCAGGTGGCAAGCTGCGCTGCTGAATCTCTTCAGCCGGAAGTCGTATAATATTGAACGGTTTGACGATCCGGGTTTTCACGCCTTGCTCGCCCGCCATCTGGAGAGCCATCCATATGATCTGATACAGTTTGAAGGGCTGTTTACGGCTCCTTATATTCATACCGTGCGCGCCCACAGCCGTGCCCGCCTGGTGCTTCGCCAGCACAATGTGGAGTACCGCATCTGGCAAAAACAGGCAGATGCCGAACAGAATCCGCTTAAACGCGCCTACCTCAAGCTCCTTGCCCGGCGTATGCAACGCTATGAGACATTGGTACTGCAGGCATTCGACGGAATTGCGGCCATTACGGCAGACGATGCGGCCATCCTGCAACAACATGCGCCGCAGGTTCCGGTATGTACGGTTCCTGCCGGGATTGCCATGCCCGAACCCAAACCCGCAGGCAACCCCTACGCACTGTACCATATTGGCAGCATGGAATGGATGCCAAACCAATCGGCCGTTCAACGCCTGCTGCAGCGCATTTGGCCCTTAGTGAAAGAAGAGAGCCCGCAAAGCACGCTGCATCTGGCCGGCAAGGGTATGCCAAAAGCCGCACTGCCTCAATTACCTCCGATGGTTTACAACGACGGGGAAGTAGCCGACGCTGCACTTTGGTCAGAACCTTTCGGGATACTGTGTGTTCCTCTCATGGCAGCGTCGGGCGTGCGAATGAAAACATTGGAAGCGCTGGCCGAAGGCAAATGGGTAGTCACAACCTCGGTTGGATCTGCCGGTCTGCCTTTGGAACACGAAAAGCATTGCCTGATTGCCGACAGCGATTCGGAATTCGCTGCGGCAATCTTGCGTTTGCAAAGCGATGCCAGGCTCCGTGAAAAACTGCGCATGTATGGCTTCGAACTAGCTGCCCAATACAGCATTGAAAACAGTTGCCGGCGCATGTTGCAATGGATTGAAACACTCCCAGTCCCCTCCTCAGCTCAGTGAAAATACTCCTTCATTACCTCAAACCGCAGTGGAAGCTCGTGTTCTTGGCCATGCTGCTCGCCACCATCAGCCAGGTCTTTTCCATGATCGACCCATGGGTCGGCCGTAACATCATCGATCGCTACCTCATCCCTCATGCCAGTCTCACGGAAGGCGAATTCCTGCGCGGCGTTATTTCCTGGTTGCTCATTGGGATCAGTGTGGCCATGATCAGCCGGATTGCCAAGAACATCCAAGATTACTTTGTGAGCGTTGCCATCCAGAAATCGGGCGCCCATATTTTTATGGACGGCATCAGGCATACGCTCGACCTTCCCTATGCGGTGTATGAAGACCGCCGTTCGGGCGAAACACTCAATATCCTGCAAAAGGTGCGTACGGATAGCGAGAAGATGATCAGCCTGAGCATCAACTTGTTATACACCAGTATAGTCGGTATCGTCTTTGTATTCTTCGCATCATTCACGGTTGATTGGCTGATCGCACCGGTGTTTCTCAGTGCCATGGCCATCGTAGGCGTCAGCAGTTCATTGTTGAGCAAACGCATCAAGAGCATCCAGAAGAACATTGTGCAGGAAACCTCCCAGCTGGCAGGTACAACCACCGAAAGCCTGCGCAATATCGAGCTGGTGAAAAGCCTGGGGCTGGTGAAACAGGAAATCAGGCGGATCAGTGTCAATACGCTGAAGATTCTTGGATTGGAATTAGAAAAAGTTAAAAAAGTCCGGACGCTTGGCTTCGTGCAGGGAACCACTGTCAACCTGATGCGCAACTGCCTGCTCCTGTTTTTAAGCTGGATGGTTTTTCAGGGAAGAATCAGCCCAGGTATGTATATCCAGTTTCTGTTTTATACGTTCTTCATTTTCAATCCATTACAGGAACTCGGCACTTTCATTCAGGCCTGGCGTGAAGCGGAGGTTTCGTTGGGAAGATATGGTGACTTGATGGCGATGAAACCTGAACCACGGCCTGAAGAGCCAACGGTGATAGGTCCGATCCAAAGCCTGAGGTTTGAAAACGTCTGTTTCCGGCATCAGACTGCCACCCGGCCTGCCATCAGCGATATCAGCCTGGAAATCAATCAGGGAGAAACGGTCGCATTTGTCGGTCCGTCCGGTTCAGGGAAAAGCACATTGGTGAAGTTGCTCGTTGGTTTATACCGACCGGTTTCGGGGACGCTGTATTACAATGGTGTGCCTTCGGCTGAAACGGATCCGACCGAACTGCGTGCGCAGCTTGGTTTGGTTTCACAGGAAGCGCAATTATTCAGTGGTACCCTTCGCGACAATCTGCTTTTCGTTCAACCCGATGCCAGCGATGAAGACTTACTCCTGGCCTTGCAACAAGCCGCTGCAGGCAGTCTTCTCGCCCGGGCAGACAAAGGCATCAATACGGCGATTGGCGAAGGCGGCATCAAGGTATCGGGCGGCGAGAAGCAACGCATTTCGATAGCCCGTGCCCTACTGCGCAACCCGCGACTCCTGATATTTGATGAAGCGACGTCGGCACTTGACTCAATTACAGAACGTGAAATCACCACTACCATGCGTGCGCTTTCGGCCCGTCGCGAGCGCATCAATATCCTCATTGCGCACCGCTTGAGCACAGTGATGCATGCCGATCGCATCCATGTGCTTGAGAAAGGAAGGCTAATTGAATCGGGGACGCATGAAGAACTGCTCAACCTGCGCGGACTCTACTACGCCATGTGGAGGCAGCAAATTGGCGAGGAAGAACTGAGCGTCTAAGCCGATTACCGCAATCAGGATAGGAAGTCCTGCTCCACTTTCGCTACGATTCTATCACAGGCCGGGTGGTTCAGATCGAGGACAGTTTTGGCTTGCGCCACCAAATCGGCAGCTACGGTGCGGTCTTTCAAATCGCGGGCATTGGTAAGCACGTTCAACCAGGCACCGCGAACGGCCGTTTTGATACATAGGGCACCAACCGCCGCATCTGAACGCGAATTCGGGTTGCCGGTTTCAGCCATGGCTTCGATGAGCGGTACGCAGGCAAAGGCAGTTTCCATCACCTTCAACGGAATCCGCGTAGCGTATTGTGAAGCGCTTTCGATGGCTGCTGAACGGGCTGCTTTCTCTTCAGGCGTGTCTTTCGGCATCCGGAAGGCATCCATCACCTTGGTGAAGGCACGGGTATCTTCATCGATCAGGAACAACAGCTCTTTCTTGAGCGCCTGTCCTTTTTCGGCCCAGGGACTGAATTCGGCAACACGGTCTTCCCAGCCCCGCTTTACGCAGGAAAGGTTGGCAACCATGGCACCCAGGGAAGCGCCAAGGGCTCCGCAAAGAGCACTCACGCTGCCGCCACCCGGAGCTGGGGAATTGGAGGCTGTTTCATCACAAAATGCATTGACTGCCATGGAAACCAGACGGGAATCGTCAAGGGAAGCCAGCTGGTACTCAATAATGCGCTCTGCCGGATTGAATGGTCCGAGTTCATCAAGACCCATTGATTTTACCGCAATACGGATCAGATCGGTTTCGCTTACACCGGTACTTTCTCCTTGCTGTTCCAGGAAGAAGCGACCGGCATCGAGCATGGACGCCAACGGCACGAGGCCGACCAATTCGGAACCTGTTACGCGCAGGCCGCGCTCTGCAGCCGACTTAACTGTTTCGTGGAATGCCGTATGCAACGGTGTGACTTTGTAATTCGTCAGGTTCATGCTGATCTGGGCGATGCCGTATTCTTCGATGTACCAGCCTATGGCTTTCACGGCTTTCAACTTTCCGGGAATTCGCGCGGGCTCTCCGTTTTCATCCAAAATTTGCTTACCTGAATAAGGATTCCCTTCCCTTTTTACACGACCGGCTTCGCGAACATCAAAGGCAACGCGGTTGGCAAGGCGGGTTGATTTGGTATTGAGGTTCACGTTGTACGCGATGAGAAAATCGCGCGCTCCGATCACCGTCGCGCCGCTTCCGGCTGGAAACTCGGCTGGCCCATAATCAGGTTTCCATTCGGGTAGTTTGATTTTATCGGAAAAGCCTTCGTATTCACCGGCGCGTATGATGGACAGGTTATTCCGTGCTTCGTTCGGCTGCGCATATTCATACATATAGACCGGAATGCCCAACTCCTCTCCTACTTTTTTACCCAGTTTATGCGACCAGGCGGCAGTTTCTTCCATGCTTATGCCGCTGATTGGAATTAAAGGACATACATCGGTTGCGCCCATGCGCGGGTGTTCACCCTTGTGTTTGCGCATGTCGATCAGCTCGGCCGCTTTGCGGATGCCGCGGAATGCAGCTTCCACCACATCAGCTGGAGCGCCCACAATAGTTACGACTGTGCGATTGGTTGCCTTACCGGGATCAACGTTAAGCACTTTTACCGAGCCCTGGGAGCGTATGGCTTCCACGATGGCATCAATCACCTGCATATTGCGGCCCTCACTGAAATTGGGCACGCATTCGATCAGCGCTTTAGACATAGCGCAAAAGTAAAAACAAAAGCCCCTGCGGTGGCAGAGGCTTTTGTATTCTTTGTTGATGGTTAAATCTCAGTATTCCCAGAGATCCTGTTCGAATACGAACAGCTCATTCTTAATACGATCGCTTTCCAGCAGAGCCATGATACCGTCGTCTTTAAATTCGGGCATATCAGAGATGTAGCGATTGAATTGGTTGCTGTGACGCACAACATAGCTGTCGAACACCCGCAGATTATTGAAGAAGTCATCCACTGTGATGCGCATGGCATCGTTGTAGCGGTTGAAAACTTCAGTCTTTACGAAGGTCGGGCGCAGGTCGTCCATCTTCAGCCAGAACATGGGGAACTCACCGAGATCCTGACCGCTGGTAGACTTGAACTTCAGCATCGGAGCAATGGCGATAATACGCGGCTTGAACACAGAGTGCTTGTAATCGAAGATCCAATCCTCCATGATTTGAAACTTCTGTATTTTCTCGAAGTCTGGGTTTACCCAGAAGGCAGTGTCTTTGGTAGCAAATTCATCGTCCGGATACATCCAGTCCTGAATCTGTGTTACCACTTCATAGGCACCTACTTTCTTCACGTCTTCGGGTGTGTACCATGACTTAAGCGAATCGCTCATGTAGGGTCTGATTTTCCCTTCCAGCGCCATATCGTACACGATTTTCGTCAGGGGGTTACCGGGCCAGGTAAGGTCGCGGTTCATCTTCTGACGCAGATCTACCACACGCCATACCCTGCGACGGAACTTCACATCGCCTTCGCGCAGATAGGGATAAGGAACGGGAACATTTTCCATCACGTGCGGATCGTAGTTCCACTTCGGCTCGTAATGTGTACCGGCCGGTGAATCGTACATAGGCGTAACCTTTTCTTCACCAGAGGTACCGGTTCCGGCACCTGCAGTTGTTCCCCCACCTGAACCAGAAGAAACGGTTCCGGTAGCCTGTGCGGCGAGATCGGCGCTTATGGCCATCGCCATTGTGAGTATTGCCCCTGCGAATATCCTGTTCATGATTTTCTTGTGCTTTTTTTATTGAACTTGTACGGTCAGACCTGGGATCGGACGGGTTCCACCCGGGCCCTGAGCACGGATACCGAAGAACGATACCACGTCGCCAGACTTCAGGTTACTGAACCAAGCTGATACAGATCCAACGTTATTGCCGCTAACGGTTTGCTGGCGCGGGGGTTGACCCTTTGCTGCCACCATTACGGTAAATTGTACTACGCTGTATTTAACGCTCTCGTAAGCGAAGCCTTCACCCATGCTGGCGAACAAAGTCTTTTGCAGACTGAGTTCGTTTTTGGTAACGGCTTTAGACCCATCAATAGTACCCAGCTTGGGAAGCGGCATCGGCAGGTTGCGCACACGGAAACGGGTTGACCCCATGTTCTGCACCTTGCCGTCGGGCATTTTTGCCGACACATTCACCTGTACCTCGGGTACACGGGAAGTGAACTTAGCTTGGTACTTGCCTCCCCCTGAGGAAACGAGCGAACCTCCACCGGTCATATTAACGGTTACGTTATTCGGATTCACACCGGGTACTGAAACAGTGATCGGGTTATCCAGGCCTACGTAGAAAAGGTTCATTTCGTCTGCCGCAACAGATGCGAAAGGTTTGAAGGAAGAATACTTAGTCTCGAAAGGATAAGACTTGGTTCCGCCCATTGGATCAGGAACTTCGATGTTGCCTTTGAGGGTCTGTTCGCCAACACTCTGCGGAGTTACCTTGTATTTACCAACACCGTTTTCGATTGTGATGGGGTTACCACCTACAAATACTTTGTTGTTAGCCTTGGTATTGCTCGCTACGAGCAGGATTTCGGCTTCATAAGGAGTTCCTACCATTACGTAGCTGCTGGCAGCCATAACCTTGGCTTCGAGTTTGTCGAATTTGAAGTCGGTGGCATCGATACTCTTGGCGAGTTCATTGATTACATCGCCTTCCAGGTTACGTGCATCGTTTTCAACCTTCGAAAGGATTGCAAACACAGCAGCAAGCGGAGCGTGCTCGAGTGTCATGCTTTCCCAGCTCTGGGGTGTACCGTCGCTGTTCTTGCCATCTTCAGCGCGGAGGGAAGTCTGTTTCTCGATGTCTTCCATACGACCGGTCTGAATGCGACAGCCGTCTGAAGTATCGGTGTTCAGCAACTTCGCCAGCGCGATGCGGGTGTCGTTGATTTTCTTCCTGATCTCCTTACCGCGTGCACCGCCGTTTTCTACCATGAAGTAATTGGCATGAACTTCCATATTATCAGCACCGGAAAGTTCATTCTTATTGCCAATTCCACCTGATTTGGTAGTTGCGCCTTCTTCGTCGGGCTTGCGACCGCCGGCCAGCTTCTCCAGATCTTCTTTGGTCTTGCGGATGTACGTTACGAAATCTTCAGCAATCTTGTGTGCCTGTTCCGCGCGTTTGTGGTACGGGCCTGCCTTGGCTGCGGTTGCCGGATCTTCGGCCTTCTTTGCCAGGGCACCCAGCATTTGCTTGGTACGATCGTTCAGGTTTCCGGCAGATTTATCGAGTGAATTCTCAATCTGGTTGAAAGCCTTAATGATCTCTTTGGATACGTTCAGGGCGAGCAGAGCTGTCAACACGAGATACATCATGTTGATCATCTTCTGGCGTCCTGATAATTTACCTCCTGCCATCTACAACTATTTCTTTAAGTGTTGTAAGGATGAACAATTAGCGGCTGCCGCCCATGGCGCTCAGCATGTTGCCGTAAATGGTATTGAGATTACCGAGGTTTTTATTCAGCTTGCCCAACTCGTCTTTGAAACCTGCAGCAGCGCTTTCAGAGGCAGTCAGGTTGTTGAGCACGTTGCTCAAACCTCCGGTGAAAGAATTCATAGATTCACTCACCATAGCCGAACTGCGGGAAATTTCTTCCAGGTTCTTGGCCGCTTTCTGGGCATTGGCCGCGTATTCGTTGGTAGCAAGGCTGGCCGAGCTGATGCTGCTCATTTCGCTTACATTCTGAGAAAGCGATTTCAGACCTGAGCCCAGGCTGCTGATCAGTTCAGGACCCACTTTGGCTTCTTCCAGCATCTGGTCGAGCTGCTGTGTTACCGTGAGGTTGCTCTTTTTATCATCTTTGCGTGTTACCGGATCTGCACCTGCAAGTTCAGGGTAAACAAGTGACCAGTCTGGGTCCATGTGTACCGGTTCGAAAGCAGAGATCACGAAGATTACGCACTCCGTTCCCATGCCGACTACGAGCATCATATCAGCACCTTTCCAGTGCATGATTTTGAAAAGTGCTCCGGCAATTACAATCGCCGCACCGAAACCATAAACAAAGTTCATGGTTTGCTTAAACCTCTTGGATTCGAAGAAACTCTTGCTCATGTGTATGTGTGTTTTTTTGTGTTTTTTAAGGTTGGATGAATGGGAATTACTTGCGGTCCTTGTTCGAACGTCCGATATAAGACTGCACGCAACGGAAACCTACATAGCATTTTGAGGTATCCTGGTATTCAAAGGTGCGTGCACCATTTTCGATGAAATAGGCCACATCTTTCCAGGAACCGCCACGGATAACCTTGCGCTTCATGGAGATAGGTGTGCGTGCAGCTTCAGGACCGTATTCCGGAACGCGGGTGTAATATTCTGCGTTCAGGTCGTGGGTGATCATGTTGTTACCCACTTCATAAGTGGTAGAAGTCCACTCCGATACGTTGCCAGACATGTTGTACAGTCCGAAATCGTTCGGGAAATAGGAATCTACACGCACCGGGTATACGCCACCATCAGCGCCGTAGTTACCACGCAGGGGCTTGAAGTTGGCAAGCATACAACCCTTTTCATTGCGGGTGTAAGGACCACCCCAGGGGTATTTGTTGCCGATCCGGCCACCGCGGGCTGCATATTCCCATTCGTATTCTGTAGGGAGGCGGAAATCTTCCGTTACCGGCAGACCAAGCATTTCCCAGTAGTTGTTCTTGTAGATGGTGCGCCAGTGGCAGAAAGCAGTGGCCTGGTGCCAGTTAACTCCTACTACAGGATAGTCATCATACTTCACATGGTGGAAGTAGTGACGGGCCTGAGGCTCGTTGAAGCTGTACGTGAAGTCACGCACAAACGCCAATGTATCCGGGTAAATCAGGGTCCGCTCTTTTTTGATGAACTTGCTGCGGTCCATCGGATTGTATTTATCCCGATCGAGGTTTGCAGCCATCACCATATCGAACCACTGGTATACGTAGAAGAGCTTGCGTGTATCAACCTGCTTCTTGCCGCGGAAACGCTCGCTTTCGCGGTAGTACATGTCTTCCAGTTCTTCCTTGTACTTTTCCCAATCTAGGAAAGTCTCGTAGTTGATGTAACGGTTACCGTCGGCGTCTTCAGTGAACAATCCATCGTCGTCAACCATGTAGCGGGCAATCGAATCGATGACGAAATTCACGAACTGGCGGTATTCGTTGTTGGTGATTTCGGTTTCATCCATCCAGAATGCCGTTACGGTAATCTGTTTGTTCGGCTGGATATAGGATTGGAAAACATCCTGATCGCTCTGACCGGTGTGGAAAGTACCGCTGGGCACGTAAACCATGCCGTACGGCTGAGGATGGAACCATACTCTTCTTCCCTGCACTCCGATCAGGTCACCCGTATCCTGGGTCTGGCAACCGGCAATGAACAGAACCCCAGCGGCAACAGCCAGCTTGGTTGTTCTTCCCATGGGGAACCGGAACCCCTTCAAAACCTGCGAAAAGCTTTTCTTCATGTCAGCTTGTGTATGTCTATTTTGATGGTAAGGTCGCAAAAATAACTGCATTCATGATAAATGCAATCTGTTGTGCTTCCAACTTCAATAAACGATGTAAGGTTGTGCTTATTGTTACTGAAGTAAAATTATTCAATATCCTTGTCACGATCCAGGTGGCGCGGAGTAAGGATGATGATCGGTGGTGGTGGCTCCGGCAGACGAATAGCGAAGCAATAGTTCACCTGAAGCTCGTGTGTACCGTTTGATGCAGCCTGGATGCGGCTGAGGGTGATATCGTAGGAATAACCGATACGAAGCTCCGGGCGTGGATAGTATCCCAGCAAGATCGACATGGCATCGTTTTCTGTACGATAAGCCAAACCGCCTGCAAACAAGTTGTTCATTTTTACCAAGGCACTCAAATCGAGCTGGGCTTTGGTATTGAACTTAACCAAGGCCGATGGCATAAACTCAAGATTGCCGTTGCCGAGGAAGTTCGGAATCGTCATACCTGCCACGCCATAATAATGGCGTACCGTAGTAACCTGAATGGCGCCATTGGTTCCGTAAAGGTAATCTTGCGGGAGCATGTTGGTGGCAGACACGCCTACAAAAAGGTCGTTCATGTTCGGGTTGCGGTACATCAAACCGGCACCGATTGTCATCTTCTGATCCGCCTGGCGGTTGTTAGGTATAAACGGATCGTTCGGCATGAGTGGGCGAAGTTTGGTTCCATCCAGTTCCTTTTGAAGTGAACCAAAATCCAATCCGACGCGGAGCTGTGACCCGTCGTTCATGTTCAAGGCTCCTGCAAGGTGAAGGCGGATATTGGTATTGAGTTCATATGCCACTTTGTCTGTGTAGTAAGACAAACCTACTCCGCCGTAGTTGATGGTTCCATTCCTCCCGCTTATCGGGGCAGAAAAACCAAAACCACTGGTACGCGGACCAACCTGGGTCTGCACAACACCGGTGCTTGGGAAGGCCGGAGTCTTGTATTCAAAGGTACGGTCGTCGTAGCCTCTCCACTGTTGGTGACTTACAGCATTCACGCACCACTTGCCACTCTCCCCCGCCGAAGCCGGATTGTAAAAGAGTTTATTGAAAGCAAAATGAGTGAAGTAAGGATCTTGCTGCGCACGCAGGGTCATCGTCCCTCCCATGCACACACACGCCAGACCGGCCGCCAAGAACTTGATTTTCATCGCTTTTGTAGAGTTCGTCAATACGTTCAAACGACAAATATGCGCAATTCGGTATTGCGGTGCAACAAAGAATTGCCCGTAACGGCAGTTTTTTCTCTTTGAAAAGGGGAAAAGTTTTTCTCAGATAGCCAAATGCTGCTTCAACTGCAACATCTCCAAGAGCGCCAATGCGGCTTCTTCGCCTTTGTTGCCATGCGCCCCGCCGGCCCGTTCCATGGCTTGTTCTTCGTTGTCGACCGTGAGCACACCAAAAGCAACAGGCCTGGAATAACGCAGGCTTGCGTCCAAAATGCCGCGTGTAGCAGCATCGCTTACATACTCAAAGTGCGGCGTACCACCGCGAATAATACATCCCAGGCAAATGACGCCATCATAACCTGCTTCCAGACTCCATTGAGCGGCAAGGGGCAATTCAAAGGCCCCGGGAACACGGTGAAAATCGAGTTGGCTATCATCAAAACCGAAACGCAGCAGGGTTGCTTTTGCACCTGCTGCGAGCGGATTTATGATGTGGCTATTCCAGCCGGTGTACAAAATGGAGACGCGCAGGAATTGCGTATTTAACCCATGCAAATCGGGTGCACTGTACGCGCCTGGACTTGCCACTTTGCCTTATGAATCAGGGATTGTATTCGCCAAGACGGGCCTTGACGCGGAAGATATACTTATCGATATCGTTACCGTCTGCAGTGGTGCGGAATTCATTGGCAATGCGCTCGTAACAACGGAGTGCACTTTTGTCGTTGCCGGCATCTTCGTAATGCACACCGGCCATTTTCAACATGTAGGGTGCAGTGAAATCGTTGCGGCCCAAGTCGGCGGCTGCTTCATAAGTCTTGGCAGCTTTTTCCACATCGCCTTTTTCTGCATAACAGGCTGCGAGGGCGCCTTTGGCAGAAGCTGAAAGAAAATTGTCGCCGAAATCAGCATCCTTCAAGTAACCGATGGCTTCTTCGAACTTGCCTGTGCGGGCATAGCTGATGCCTGCCATTAAGGCGGCTTCTTTGCCGGACTGCGTTCCGCCGAAGTCGTCGGCAAGCTCCTGAGCAGAGGGATAATCGCGTCCGCCTTTGAGCACAACCGCGAATGAATCTTTGTCAAACGCCTTGCGGATTTTGAAGATATAGCTCTGGGCTTCCTTCTCTTTGGAAGGCAGCCAGAAATACTTGTAACCGGCGAAAAGGCCCACCAGCAAAAGGATTGCGGCAGAACCAATGTTCACCATTTTCTTATTCAGAAGATACCAGTCGCTGATGTTATCGCTCCAGCGGGTGAAGATGTTCGTTTTGTCAGACATGATGCAACGGGGCGCGAAAATAGTTTTTTATTCTGCTCTATTCAAAATGTTTCAATCGCGGATGTACGGGTAATCGTTTTCAACGTACACTTCTGTGAACAATTCGGACGGGTCGGGGTACGGACTATTTTCCGAGAAAGTCACGCTGGCTTCCACCACGCCAACAATGCGCTCTTCGATGGCATCCAGCTCAGCTTCGGTGGCAAACTTCTTATCGAGAATCTTCTTGCGGGTAGTCTCGATCGGATCTTTTTCCTTGTAAGCGTTTACTTCATCCTTGGTCCTGTAAGTAGCCGGATCGCTCATTGAATGACCGCGGTAGCGATAGGTTTTGATTTCAAGGAAAGTAGGGCCATTGCCAGCACGCGCATGTTCACAAGCTTTGTAAATGGCTTCGTGAACCGCTTCGGGTGTCATACCATCGACCTGGAATGAAGGCATATCGTAAGCGCTGCCTATGCG
>CANHTS010000040.1 GCA_947463435.1 Flavobacteriales bacterium
AATGCCTTCCCGTTAGTTCTTTCCGGAATATGCTTCCAGCGGCGGGCGCAAAACAAGAATAAGCCTGCATAGCCGGTTGCCAGTATCCCGAGTGCGGCGAAGAATAACATCAGCGAAAACGCCTGCGCAAAATAGCCAGAAGTCCGGCCAGCGATGGCAAGAGGATATTAAAGGTATAAATGCTCAAGGCGGCAGCAACCACCGGTGTTTCAGGTCTGCCGGGCAAGAGGAAGAGCGGCACAGCAACCCTTACACCGATATCGAGCGCTGCCACGGAAGGGAAAAAGCTTTGAAGGAAGAAAATCAAGGCTGCGGTCTGCCATCCGCTTCCAATGGAATCAACCAGCCCAAATTCGCGCAGAATCCAGGCGTAGGAAAAGCAGAATACGACATAGCGCAAGAGCGATAACAGGGCAACCTGGCCGGTCCGTTGCCAGCTCAACACGCGGATGCTTTCAGCAATCCGTTCGAGGTAATTCTTTCCCTTTGTCGGTAAACCTTTGCGGTGAAGCAGGATGGCGGCTGCGATGAATCCGCACAATACCAGCCCTGCTGTCCAGGCGTAGACCGGTTTGTACAATTCGGCTCTGCCTGCCAGGGCGATGAGACCAAAAAGCAAGGTGAAAACCATTTGGGAAAGGCTGCCAAAAACCGACAAGGCAGCGGCTGCAATGCGGTGACCTGCCGGAATCCACATCAAACGCCCGATGTATTCGCCGATCCGAAAAGGAATGACATTGCTTACCGCAGCGCCGGCGAGCGTGGCCTGGGCAGATTGACGAAAGGGAAGAGGCGTTACGGCATTGGCCAACAAATGCCATTTGCCCGATTCAAGTGCCCAGTTTGCCAGGGCAAGTGACAAAGGAACCGTCCAGAACAGCCAACTTTGTTGCCTCCACCATTGCCAAAGCGTCTGTGGTTCGGGAAAGCCGCGCAGTTCGTGCAGCACCAGCCAAAGGAAAACCGCAACAAAAAGCAGCCGCAAGGCGGACACGCCATGTTTGCGGAACAGGTCAGCGATGGGCGCTGATGATTTTTCTTTCAAGGGCAGTGGTGGAATAGCCTTCAACGAAGGGAATCGTTGCCACGCGGCCACCGCGGCCGTTGACGATATCGTAGCCGGCGATGTCTTCCGGCTTGTAGTCGGCGCCTTTCACCAACACATCGGGCAGTACTTCGGAAATCAGTTCGCGGGGTGTGTCTTCACCAAACAATATTACCGCTCCAACGGAGGCGAGGGAAGCAATCACCAGGGCGCGTCCTTCCTCATGCTGAATGGGGCGGGAAGGCGATTTGCCCAGCCGCTGAACGGAGGCGTCGGTATTAACTCCCACGATTAAAAAATCTCCGAGACGCGCAGCTTCTTCAAGATACAACACATGACCGGGATGCAGCAAGTCGAAGCAGCCATTGGTGAAAACCAGTTTTTTGCCTTCGGCGCGCAATACAGCTGCGCGGTCGGCGGCTTCGGCGCGCGACCAGATGCGGGAACGGATATCAGATACCGGCTGGTTCATCGTTGTTCATGCGCTGCAATTCCCACCAGAGCAAGCCGTAGGCGATGACGCCGCCGGCGATCATCAGGGCATTGCTGAATGCGAGGTTGAGCAATGCATAGTTGTTGGCTGCCGGTTCGGCGATGCCATACACTTCCTGGATGCCGTGAGCGATGGGAAATACGATGCCAAGTCCGGCAGGTGCGGGTATGGAGATGCCGATGGCCGAGAAGAGTACGATGCTCAGGCCGGCTGTGATCCAAAGGTGGGCAGTTTCGGGCAAGGCTTTCATGAGGCACCAGGCCGAGAAGGCGTATCCTGCCCAGATGCCGATTGAAAGCAGCAGGAAGATGAAAGGCTGCTGCAGCTTGAAAATACTGCGCAGGCCGCCGGTAAATCGCGAGAGCAATCCTCCTTCTTTGGCTTCTGCTTTCAGGTTGCGCTTGTGGTTCCAGCGCCACAGCAAAGCCAGTCCGGCGATACCGCCCATTGCCAGCGCAGCGATGCCGGCCCATCCGATGGTGTTGAAGACCGGCGTCCAGATATTGCGGTCTACATAAGAGAAAAGGTAGGAGAATTCGAAGAGCAAGGCCGCACTGAAAGTCAGCATCAGCATCAGCAGGTCAACCACGCGTTCGGTGATAACGGTTCCGACCAGGGTTTCAAATGGAACTTTTTCGCTTTTGGCGAGCAGGGCACAGCGCACTACTTCGCCGCCGCGCGAGGTTCCGGCGTTGACGAGGTATCCGGTGAGCACGGCGTAATAGGTGCGCCGGTTGTTCATGCGGTAACCCAGCGGTTCGAGCAGATGATTCCAGCGATAGGAGCGGAAGAAATGCGCGAGCAGGGTGGAAGCGGCCGCCAATCCGACCCAGAAAAGGTCAGAACTCTGAAGGGCAGCCAGGGTACGTTGCAGGTCGATCCTGCGGATGATCAGCCAGCTCAGCCCCACGGCAAGTGCGGCAAAGAGCAGATTGGACAGGATTTTTTTTGTTTTCGGGTTCAAGCCAGGCGGTTTTGTCGGTCGGGGAAAATGTTGCGCGGCACATGCTGGTCGGCCTCCTCCGGTGTCATCATTCCGAAGGTCATCACGATCAGTTCGTCGCCGGGCTGCGCCTTGCGGGCCGCAGCACCGTTGATGCCGATGATGCCGCTTCCGCGCTCACCGGCGATGATATAGGTTTCAAAGCGTTCACCGTTGTGGTTGTTCACCACAAGTACTTTTTGGTTGGGGCGCATTCCGCAGGCATCCACCAGGTCCATATCGATGGTGATACTGCCGGTGTAGTTCAGTTCTGTTTGGGTAACGCGTACGTTGTGGAGTTTAGCGAGCAGAATCTCAATGAGCATGTCCGTTCCGGAAAGGCTGCAAAGATACCACATAAGGAATGGATAAGGCAGGAAACAACGGAACGCTGTTTGCATGGTTGGACTGAAATGGCTTTTTTAGCGCTTCCATGAAACATATCCTACCGCTGTTCGCCCTTGCCTTCCTGGCCTCTTGTGCCGGTGAGAAGCAGCAACTGAGCTACGAAATGAACGCTTCGTTCAGCTTTTCCGGTCCGCTCTTCGAAGGCAGCAATACCGCAGAAGCCGTAGTCGTTCCGGCACTCGATTCCTTCATCAAAGCCAACGGACTGGCTCCGGATCAATTGGCTTCGGTAAAAATTTCCAGCGTTTCGATGGTTTCCGATTCCGGGAACTTTGACCTGGCGCAATCGGCTACACTGAGCATGGCCTCGGAAGCAGCAAAAATGCAGACGGTGGCAGTGCTGAATCCGCTTCCTGCCGGAGCCGGCGAAATCGCATTGAAAGGCTCAGCCGAAAATGAATTGAAAGATTATTTCAAGGAGAAGAAGTTCAGCCTCGTTTCAGACCTGAACCTGCGCGCCGACCGCGATGCGAGTTTTTCCTGCAAAGCCAAGGTGCGTTTCGATGTGCAGGTGAACAAATAAACAACACCACCGTTCAATACCGAAAATCAAATCATACAAACCCATGAAATCAATACTACTCACGCTCAGCGCGCTGCTGCTTTTTGCCTTTGCTCCCTATCAGAATGCCGATGGTGACCGGCTGATCGGTATCTGGGAACCCAGCCACGGTAAAGCAAGGGTGAAAGTGGAGAAGATTGCCAACAAGTACTACGGCCGCATCGTGTGGCTCCGCGAGCCAATCGACCCGCAGACCAAGCTTCCAAAGGTGGATAAGAACAATCCCGATGTGGCTATGCGCACTGTTCCTCTGAAAGGATATCGTCTGCTGAAAGATTTTGTATACAAAGGCAGCAACGAATGGGCCGACGGCACCATCTACGACCCCGAAAACGGCAGTACCTACAACTGCGTGATCAAGATGAAAGACGACAACACACTTGATATCCGCGGATACATCGGTATCCAGACTTTCGGCCGTACCGATGTGTGGAAGCGCCTGAAGACAAATTGAAAGTTACCGCTTTCTAAACCTTCCGCATCGTTTTGCGTTACCTTTGCGGCCCGAACAATGGATACCGCTTTTTACACGATCAAGGTAAGGCAAATCGTCAGAGAAACTGCCGATGCCGTAACTGTTTCCTTCGATATTCCTGCTGATCTCAGCGAGAAGTTCCGCTATACGGCGGGGCAATACCTCTCCTTCCGCATCCAGATCAACGGGGAGGAAGTGCGTCGTTCCTATTCCCTCTGCACCGATCCGAATACCGATTCCTATCCCGCTGTCACCGTAAAACAGGTTGACAAAGGCCGCATGAGCACCTGGTTCAATACCGTACTCAAAGAAGGCGACAATATCGAAGTGATGCCTCCCATGGGCAAATTCACCGTTTCGCCTGAACCCGGCGGCAACCGTTCTTACGTGCTTTTCGGCGGTGGAAGCGGTATAACGCCCCTGATGGGCATTGCCAAGTCCGTGCTGAATGGCGAACCCGGCAGCCGTATCTATCTAATCTATGCCAACCGCAACCCCGATTCGGTGATCTTCAAGAAACAATGGGCCGATCTCGAAAGTCAGTTCGGTGCCAACAGGCTAAAGGTGCTGCTTTCTTATGACCAGGCTCCTTTTACCTGGTTCGGAATGAAGGGATTACTTACCGAGGAAAAGGTGATGGGCATCCTGAGCAGTAAGGTCGGCGGCGATTCCATCAACCGTGAATACTTTATCTGCGGTCCGGCTCCGATGATGGACGTAGTAAAGAACGGTCTGCAGAAGGCCGGGGTGGAATCCGCCCGTATCCATACCGAATATTTTTCTGCTCCCGTCGGCAATGGAGAAGCTACCACCACAGCGGTAGGCGCAACCGAAACTTCCGAAGAAGCCGCTGCGCCTTTCAATGGCAAAGCAGAGCTCACCGTAACGGTTTACGGAAAGACCACTTCGTTCACGACAGATGATAAAACCAGCATCCTCGATGCTGCCATCCGCAACGACCTCGAGCCACCTTACAGCTGCACCGTGGGCGTTTGCACCACCTGCCGCGCGAAAGTCCATAAAGGAAAAGTGGAGATGAAGGAAAGGGAAGGACTGAGCGATGAAGAAATCGAACAGGGCTATGTGCTGACTTGCCAGAGCTATTGCCGCAGCGCAGTGGTTGAACTCTCTTACGAATAAAACCTTACCGACAAATCGCAAAACCAGCTCTAAATTCGCGCCTTTCAATTATGAATACGACCGAAGCCAACAGCATACTCGAAGCCATCATACAGGAAGTGAATACCACCGGTATCAGCAGTGAGTCGCTGATTCCGCGATTGCAGCAAGTGCGTGAAATGGCACTGAAGGAGGAAGATCCGCTGCTCACGCGTGCCCTGCGCCTCTGCTACCAGCACCTGGAAGAGAACGATGGATTCCATTTGGCTTATGTGGAAGAAGCTGAAACACAGGAAGAAAACCTGGCGTATTTCCTGGAGCTGATGCTGCATTCGGGCAATAAATACAACCGCGACGAAATCCGCGAAATAACCAATATGCTCCAGCAAATGGCCTGATGATCCGGGTGATGGTACATACACTGCGTTTGTTGGGTATGCTGGCTTTGTTGCTGGCAGCCTTTCCCGCGCAGTTCCGCCATTTTCACCACGATGAACACCATGCTGCTGAAGCCATTCATATCCTTCCTGGTGCCGAATCGGTGCAGGAAGATTGCGATCTCTGTGATATCCCCGTACTGGCCGACCGGCTGGTGACTCTTGAATTACCGCAACTTGACCTGCGCAGTTTACCGCTGCAGCCCCTGCTGCTTCAGCCCTTCTGCCCCGCAGAAAGCATTTCCTGGTTTCAGGGAAGGGCACCGCCCGCACATAGCTGAATCTTGTCGTAGTTCAGTGTCCTGCCGGCTCGCCCCGCGCCGGTGAGGATGATGTGCCCAGGGGCATTCCATACATGTTTCAAAAAACACGGCCCTGGTGGCTGGGAATAGCGCTGTTATTCCTGTTGCCGCAGGCCCTTCTTTCACAAAAAAGTGACAGCCTCTGCCGTTTGCAATGGAACGGCAGGGTGCTCGACTCTGCCTTCCATGCCCTGGAAGGAGCCGAAGTGTTCCTGGAGGAAGGGAAGCAGCGCGTCTTCACCGACCAGAACGGGCACTTTGCATTCAGGAATTTGTGCCGCGGGGTTTACCACCTGCACGTCAGCCATCAGGGTGAATCCCATGCCGATCTCGAGCTCTTGCTCAGCAGCGATACCCTGACGGACATCCTTCTGAGCCATGATGAGGCAGAAATGGGCACTGTGCATGTGCACCGCCTGCGCAGAACCGGTCAGGCCGGTGCCGCCGAATTGCAGGCAGCGGCGCACCGGCAGGGCGCAGGGGCGCTGGCAGAACTGGAAGGCGTCAGGTTATTACAGCACGGCAACAGCATCTCCAAACCGATGGTGCAGGGCATGTGGGGCTTGCGGGTGCCTGTTTTCGTGAACGGAGCAGCGCTCGAAGGCCAGGCCTGGGGCTTGGAACACGGTCCGGAACTCGATGTGCTCGGTTTTCAGTTTGCAGAAGTGCTGCAGGGAATCCGTTCACTCACCCTGGGCCACGATGCCATCGGTGGCGTATTGAACCTGCGCACGCAATGGAATATCCATGCCGGCGAAACCGATCTGGTATCCCAAAGCCTGTACCACCACAACGGCCGCGGTTTTTCTCAACGCCTGGCCCTGAGTCGCCGACCAGAAGGCGGGCGGCATATCTTCCGTGTTCAGGCTGCCTGGAAAAGGGCCGGCAATCTGCAGGCACCTGCGTATTACCTCTGGAACACAGGCAGCAGCCAATACAGCGGCTCGGCCGAACTGCGCCTTTTCCGCAAGCGGTATACGCATACCCTCGGGTTCAGCGCTTTTGCGAACCGCAACGGCATTTTCGCCGGATCGCATGTGGGTAATCTCAGCGATCTGAAGGCCGCCATCGGGCGTGAAAAACCCATTACGGCAGACCGTTTTTCGTATGCCATCGGCAAACCCTGGCAGCAAAACGAACACCTCACCTGGCAATGGCAGGCACTTGGCGGCAGCAACGGCAACGTGCAATGGCAAAGTTCACTGCAATACGACCGTCGCCGCGAATTTGATTTCAACCGGCGCAGCACCGACTTCCGGCCCCAACTCGACCTGCGGCTCTGGGCCTGGCAACTGAGCCGGCAAAGCAGCTTGAACTGGAAAAACATGCAGTTCATTCATGGCTGGCAAGTGAAGGCGCAGTGGCAGGAATACCGCCGCATTTTCCTCGTTCCCGATTACCGCGGCTTGCAGGGTGGAGCCTGGGCCATGCTGAAAGGAAGCCGGGGTACATGGAATTGGGAAGCCTTGCTGCGTGCGGATGCCAAGGGTTTGTGGATCGAATATGTGAAGAACCGGCAAGCGTTTGCCGAATTCCGTCCGTTTGCCGGTATCGCCGGAGGGATGCAATTCAGCCGGATGCACGGCCGTTGGCTGGGTAGTTACAGCCTGTCAAGACTTTGGCGCAATCCATGGCTCAACGAATTGTACAGCGATGGCGTGCACCGCGGAACCGGTGCTTACGAGCTGGGCAATGTGAACCTGCGTCAGGAAGCTGCCATCAAGACCGAAGCCCTCTGGCTCCGTCAGGTGCGCAACAGCGAAACACGCATCAGCCTTTACGCCAACCGGGTAGCTCATTTTATGAACCTGGAGCCTTCCGGTGAATTGCTGCTCACCATACGGGGTGCGCTGCCCTTGTTTGTGTATCGGCAATACGATGCCGCTTTCGCAGGGTTCACGTTTGCCTGGCAAACCCAGCTGGAAACATGGCGCCTCGGATTGCGCGCGGAAGGCAGCCTGGGGCGCAACCTCGAAAGCGGCAAGCCCGTGCCATTACAGGCCCCGCCGGAAGTGCGCCTGATGCTTCAGCGCCGCATCGGCAAACTGCATTTCACCCTCGAACCCAATCATGTATTCAGGGCACCCTTTGCAGGGCAGCTGGAAGATTTCCTTCCACCCCCGCGCGCCTACACCTTGTTGCGGGCGATCCTGAGCTGGAAGACCCGACTCCCCGGCGGCCACGATCTCGAACTGCTGGCAGGCGGTGATAACCTCTTCAATGCCGCCTACCGCGACTACCTCAACCGCTTCCGCTATTACGCCGATGAAAGCGGAAGAAATCTCTATATCAGCCTGCGCGTTGCCATCCATCGCCACGACCATGACCACCATACCCAACCCTAGAAAAACAATTAAAACCCGATATACCATGAAAAAACAAACCATTTTCACCCACATCGGAGCCATCTTGCTCTTCTCCGCACTTCCCATGGCACAGTCTTGCAAAGACGATCACGATGATCACGATCATGAGGGCGAATTGATTACAACCGTTCAAATGGTGTTTACCGATTCAGCTACATCGACCGTTGCAGGCACGTTCGAATTCAACGACCCCGATGGTCCGGGTGGCAACCCGCCGCAGCGTCTGGATACGATCGACCTGCAAAGCAGCAAGACCTATCTGGTTGAACTGCGCTTCATCGATGCATCCAAGTCGCCTGCCCACGACATTACCCATGAAATTCGTGAAGAAGCCAAGGAACATATGGTATGCTTCACAGATGCGGGCAGCAATGTGACCATCCTGCGCACCGATTCAGACGGAACACATCCCATCGGTCTCAGCTCGCGGTGGAAAGCGCCTGAATTGAATAGCAATGGCAGCGTAAAGGTGACGCTCAAGCACCAGCCCGGTGTGAAGAACGGTCAATGCGACCCAGGCGATACCGACGTGGAGGTAGAATTCCCGGTGCGGGTGCGTTAAGTTTCTGATTGGCACGCGGCTTGTACCTTTGAAACCGTGCCAACAGTATTCAAAACGCTCATTTTTGCAGGTGCAGGAGCGGGCCTCTTGTGGCTCGCCTCCTGTTCACCTGAAGACTTGTTCCCCGACGATCCGAATGTTGGGGGAAAAGATACCGCCACCACTTTTACCTTAAAATACACCAATCTGAGCACCAGTTCGGTTGCTTTCGCCAGTTGCTTCGACCCCGATGGTGCCGGTCCGGAGGCTCCAAGCCTGCTCAATACCATCCGCATGAAGCCCAATACCGAATACGATCTGGAGTTGGAAGTGCAGGATGATACCGACCCGCGTAAATCCATCAACCTTACCGATACCATCCTGCGGTTTCCGAAAAACTACCGGGTATGCATGGCCTCGCCGGTCAACCTCAATTATGTGCCCCGCGACAGCGACGGAACCTGGCCCATCGGGCTCCAGTACCGCATGAAAACCGGTGCAGCAATGAATACCACGATGAAAGTTACACTGCGCAACCAGCGCGGTGTGAAGAACGGAGCCTGTGAACCGGGCACGCTGTTACTCGAAGTAAATTTCCCCCTTTCAGTTCAATAACAAACAAGGGTTTCTGCGTGTAAATTCGCCCGCAACAACCCTCTTTGCAGCGGATACTGTCCATAGTACTTCTCCTGGTGTTTTCGGCCGGTACCTCCATTTGGGGGCTCAGGCTTGCCGTGGAAAAGCGCGCTGCGCGGAAGGAGGCACGGCAATTGATTCTGCAAGGTATCGACAAAGCTAAACTCCATGTATTGTCTTTCCGGAAGTCATCGGATGCCCTGGCGCGCCTGGAATGGAAAAATGATGGCGAATTCAGGCTCGAAGGCCAGCTTTACGACATCGTTTCAAGCCGTGAAAGTGCTGACAGTGTGCATTATACCTGTTATCCGGATAAGAAGGAAAGTCAGGTCGATGTGCGCATTGGCGCCTTGTGCAAACTGTTGTTTGGGCAACAGCCCCTGCAACAACAACGCGAACAGCAATGGGTGAGCTTCCTGCGCGGATTGATGTTGCCGCAGGAGCCCTTGCAATTGGAGGCTCTCCATACCGATGCGGCAGGCGAAATATCTGCTGAGTTGGTTGTTGCAATGGATGGCTACCCTGAGGCATTTCTGCCTCCACCGGAAGTATTTTTACTATTTGCAGGCTGATTTCATTCAGTCAATCTCCTTCTTTTAACAGCTGCCAAGCGCCGTGACAGGTGCATTTTGCCTCAGTGAGGCGACGGCAGATTATTCCAACAAACTCAATTTTAACCCATTTGAAAAATACATTCCAATGGATCACCCTATTGCTGGTTTGGTTTTCCATCGATAGCCCAATGAGGGCACAAGTAATCAGCATAAGCGACAGCCGCAGTGGCAAGGCGCTGGAGGATGTCATCGTATCATCTGACCTGCCTGCCTGGACGATTCGGACCAATGCATTGGGACAGGCCGAAATCAGTCGACTGGCGGGCAGCGCGCGGATCGAGTTCAGTACCCCGGGTTATGAATCACTCGAGTTCAGCTATGAAGCCCTGCGCGGAATGGGGTTTACAGTGAAGCTCTCACCCGAAGTTCTGACCTTGGATAATGTGGCCATTTCGGTGAGCCGCTGGAATCAGCTTTCGCGAAAAACACCCGAAAAAGTAGTCGCCATTTCCAGGAAGAACACACTGTTGCAAAACCCGCAGACTGCGGCGGATTTGCTGGGGATTTCCGGCAAGGTGTTTATCCAGAAAAGTCAACAGGGCGGTGGAAGCCCGATGATACGCGGCTTTTCCACCAACCGTCTCTTGTATGCCGTTGATGGTGTCCGGATGAATACGGCCATTTTCCGATCGGGGAACCTGCAAAATGTGATTTCGCTGGATCCTTTTGCCATGGAGCGCACGGAAGTGCTTTTCGGCCCGGGTTCGGTGATGTACGGCAGCGATGCCATCGGCGGCGTGATGAGTTTTACGACGTTAATGCCCGAGATGGCTGCCGGAACCAAGCCGCTTGTGACGGGCAAGGCGCTGATGCGCTATTCCAGTGCGAATCAGGAGAATACAGCCCATTTCGATGTCAGCGTAGGTGGCCGGAAATGGGGTATGCTTACCAGTTTCAGTACGTTTGACTTCGGTGATCTGCGCATGGGTTCTTACGGACCAGAACCATATCTCCGCCCTTTTTACACGCAGCGGCAAGGGAACCAGGATGTGGTCATTGCGAATCCCGACCCCCGGGTGCAGCGCCCAAGTGGATATTCTCAGATAAACCTGATGCAAAAAGTGCGTTTTCGCCCCACCGATGCCTGGGATTTTCAATATGGTTTCCATCACTCCGCCACCTCTTCCTATTCCCGTTACGATCGCCTCATCCGTTACCGCTATGGATTGCCCCGCAGCGGAGATTGGATGTACGGTCCCCAATTATGGACCATGCACAACCTCAGTGCCGAACACAGCGGCAAGAGCTTGTTGTGGGACCAGTTTGCTGTGCGGCTGGCGTACCAGGAATTCGAAGAGAGCCGCATTGACCGCGATTTCAATAAGACAGAGGAACGCACCCGGCATGAGAAGGTGGGTGCCTGGTCTGCCAACCTCGACCTGAAAAAGACACTCAGCGCCCGGCATGTGTTTTTGTACGGAGCCGAATGGGTTCAGAACGATGTGCAATCGCGGGGCACAGACCGCGATTTGGGAACCGGACTGCGCCGGCCCGGACCGGCGCGCTACCCCCAGGCACAATGGTCTTCAGCTGGTGTATATGCCACGAGCCAGCTGGAACTGAGCAGCAAATTCCGTCTCAGAACAGGTTTGCGTTACAGTCATTATGCCTTACAGGCAAGTTTTGACACCAGTTTTTACCCTTTCCCGTTTACAGATGCCTCGTTTAACCGGGGCGCATTTACGGGCAGCGCCGGCCTCGTATACAGTCCGCGACGCAAAACGCTGATTACCTTCAATGCCAGCACTGGTTTCCGTTCTCCCAATGTCGACGATATGGGCAAGGTGTTCGATTCACGGCCTGGCTCTGTCGTAATTCCGAATCCGAACCTCGAAGCCGAATACGCCTGGAACGCTGAAGTAGGATTTGCGCGGGTTTTCGGCGATGTGCTGAAACTGGATATTGCCTTGTACAGCACACGCCTTGACAACGCGCTGGTAACGCGCCCTTACAGCCTCAACGGGCAGGATAGTCTGATGTATGATGGCGTACTGAGCCGGGTCGAAGCGATGCAGAATGCAGCCAGGGCCCGTGTTGTAGGTGTGCAAGCCGGTTTGGAACTGAAACTTGGCGGCGGCTTCTTGTTTACATCCGATTACAATTTTCAACAAGGGACCGAAGAACTCGACAACGGAAATACAAGTCCGTCGCGTCATGCACCGCCGGCTTTTGGTGTAACACGTCTGCAATACTCCGACGATCGTCTTACCCTTCAATGGTATGCACAATACAGCGCCGACCGTCAGTTTGAAGCATTGCCATTCGAAGAGCAAGGGAAGCCGGAGCTGTATGCCATTGGCGCCGATGGACGCATATACTCTCCTGCCTGGTACACGCTCAATGTAAAGGCGATGTATCAGTTGGATGAGCGGTTCACACTGAGTGCAGGGTTGGAGAACCTCACCGATGTGCGGTATCGCCCGTATTCTTCAGGTATCGCAGCACCCGGCAGAAACTTCGTGATTTCTCTGCGCGCTTCCCTTTAAAATAAGCAGGCTTCTGTGAATAGCAGTCGGATTCGTATCCGGCTGCTATTTCTTCGCCCAGCGCAGCAAACGCGGCAGCCGGTTCATGCGCCAGCGGTAATAGGGAACAGGTTCAGCGCCGAATTTGCTGTAGAAATAGGCGACGGAGGGAATCTCTGAGCCTTCGAAATCGAGGGTCATGCCCGAGGCGGCGTGCAAACGGATAAAAGCATCGATCAATCCGTGTACGCCGTTGGTGTTTCCGCGCTCCAGCGGTCCGCCCAGGATATAGTGGAATTGCTCCCGGCTGCGCAGGAAAATGCCCGCTGCCAGGGTCTTGCCCTCCGGTGTATTGAGGCGGTAACTTTCAAGCGCACCTTGACGTGCTGCAGCCCGCAAGGCCAGGGTAAGCCGATGGTAATGGCCGGCAGTAATCAGCGGATTCAGTTTGCCGTATGCTTCGCGGTAGAGCGCTACAATACCATCGAAATCCAGCGTTTCCTCGAGCAGGCAATGCCCGTATTGTTCCTCCAGGCGTCGGAGGTTTTTGCGGGCGTCTTTGTTATACCCGGAGCGGATGTTGTCGTAGGAATCGCGCAGGGGAAGCCAATACGTCGGGCGGGCCGTGAAGGCATCGCCGTCGGTAAGGGTGCCGGTATGAAACTGGATGTCTGCATAGCGAAAATGTTGCGCTATGGCAGCCAGGAAACCGGGAAGCAGCTGCGGGTCGCCAAACAAGCCGAGCTGCTGGCAGAAATAGGGTTGATAGAGATAGGAGATGCCGTATTTGCGCTTGGGAATCAAGGGCATAACGGCATCGTAATCGCCCGCAACCAGGCCCAACCATGCGCTGTCGCACAAGGCGTCCAGGTACCAGGTGCAGGCATAGGTAAGCGAAACTGGCGCCTGTTCCACACAGCGGTTCCATGCGCTTTCGTTGATGTCGGCGCGGGATAGCAAACGCGGTTTCAAGGGCGCATCCATGCTTCAAAAACTTGGCTCCAGCCTCGCCAGGGTTCTGTTTCACCCAGGCTTTCGTTGTGGAAGATAAAACAGAAAATGCCGCCCACGGCAGCAATGCGCGTTTTCAAAAGTTCGCCGGTCCGGATGGCTGTTTCCGGATCCATGCCCTGGTATTGGCGGCAGCTCACATCCATGATGCAACTGGGTATGAAAATCAACTTGCGTTCTTCCTGCTGCAACAGGTCATAAAATGTGAAGGGCTTGCTGGTGCCGGCGCGGAAACCGGGCAGCGAAGGCCATCCGATCGAATAGTCGTAGCGGATGCCTGCCTGCTCCAGCCGGCGGAAGGTGTCGGGAAAACGAAAGCGCAGGAAATGTTGACGGGAATGTACCGGCGCGTGACCGGCCAGTTCCAGGAATGCCTCGCACTCGCGTTCCCATTGGCCCGGTATTTCGTGGCTGTCCCACGACGGGTGCATACCGCAGGTAATCCGTTGGCTTACTTCATCGAAGCGCCGGATGAAACGGGGATGCCGGATGCGCACCTGTTTGTCGTGCGGATTGCGGCCATGGTGCAGTTGCCAGAAAACGCGGGCCGTGGGAAGGTGCTGCATACGTTCTGTGAACCAGGGGAAGCTGTCCCACGGGTCGCGCCCCGAAACCATGGCTTTTACGCGTTGGCTGAATACATCCGGATTTTTGAGCAGGTCGCGGGCTGAGGCTCCCAGGCTGCGCAAGGCATCGCGCCCCGCGAAACGGAAGGCGATGTCGATATCGACGGTAGGAGCGGTTTCCGTTTTCAGATCCGGTTCCAAACCGAGCTGTTGCAGGTAATGGTTCACCGCCATATCCACCAAGGGAAAACCTTGCCATTCAGCAGGGATGCAGGAATCTTCAGGGGAAAAGCGGCCCAGGTTGTCGCCGCGGAAAGCCTGGTATTCTTCGTAACGGCTCAGGAACCAAAAGACCATGGCGAATACGTCGAATCCTTTGCCGGATTCTTCCGGAAAGAGGCAAAGAAAACCATGCCGCAGGGCCATGGGCGGTTTGAAATGCGGATCGATTTCGGTGGAATGCGGCCAATGGCTGTGCGGAATCTGCACACCCGGAAGGTCTTGCTGCGAATAGTTTACCTTGCAGGCAGCCGGGTGGTTGATAAACGCCACTGGGTCGTTCAACAGCTCCCAATGCAGGCCCGCGCGGCGCAAAAACACCTCGTTCAGGGCATATTCCAGCCCGGGGAAAACAGCTTCGCAGAACACCGCAACCATAAGGCGTGAATGCCTATTTTTGCCGCAATTTATTTCAATCTCGCCCCATCTCCATGAAAGTTGCCCTGATTACAGGTATCACCGGTCAAGACGGCGCGTACCTCGCCGAGTTCCTTCTCAAGAAAGGCTACCGCGTGCACGGTATCAAACGCCGCAGTTCTTTGTTCAATACCGACCGTATTGACCACCTCTACCAGGATCCGCACCAGCCCGATGTAAAGCTGCACCTGCACTACGGCGATATGACCGACAGCACCAACCTGATCCGCATTATCCAGGAAGTGCAGCCCGATGAAATCTACAACCTCGCAGCCCAGAGCCATGTGCAGGTGAGCTTTGAAACACCCGAATACACAGCCAATGCCGATGCCCTCGGAACCTTGCGCATCCTCGAAGCTGTGCGCATCCTCGGCCTGAGCAATAAGACACGCATCTACCAGGCCAGTACAAGCGAACTGTACGGATTGGTGCAGGCTGTTCCGCAGTCGGAAACCACACCGTTCTATCCGCGTTCTCCCTATGCGGTAGCCAAAATGTACGGTTACTGGATTACCGTCAACTACCGCGAAGCCTACAATATGTACGCCTGCAACGGCATCCTCTTCAACCATGAAAGCCCGATTCGCGGAGAAACTTTTGTAACCCGCAAGATTACCCGTGCCGTGGCCCGTATTGCACTCGGCATGCAGGAAGCCGTTTACCTCGGCAACCTCAACAGCCGCCGCGACTGGGGCCATGCCCGCGATTATGTGGAAGCCATGTGGCTCATGCTCCAGCAGGAAAAGCCGGAAGACTTTGTGATTGCCACCGGCCATACCACCGAAATCCGTGAGTTTGTGCGCATGGCCTTTGGTCAAGTCGGCGTCGAACTCAGCTTCAATGGCAGCGATGCGGCTGAAACAGCGGCTGTGTCGGCCATCGACCACGATAAGTTCCTCGCCACGACCGGCCAGGAGCCCGGCCTTAAGGTTGGCGATGTCGTGGTGCGTGTCGATCCCCGTTATTTCCGCCCTACAGAAGTTGACCTGCTCATCGGCGATCCCGGTAAAGCCAAGGAAAAGCTCGGCTGGTCGCCCAAGTGCAGCCTCCAGGAACTCGTTACCGACATGGTGCAGAGCGACCTAAAGGTGATGCAGCGCGAACGCCATATCAAAGACGGCGGCTTCGACACCATGAATTACTACGAATAAGCAAGTCGGCCGCGAGCTGATATCCGTTTCTTACTTCACAGCCCCATGCATGCCACTGCGCAACATGGGGCTGTTTTTTTGTTGGATGGATGATTACCGCCGCATGTTCCGGGTTGTGGCAGCCTGTTGATCATGCGGTCTTCGCGGCGGCGCGGCGTATCTTCGCCGCATGGAATTGTCTGCCAGGATTTATGTGGCCGGGCATCGCGGGATGGTAGGTTCGGCCATCGTGCGGGCGCTGGAAAACAAGGGATACACGAATATCATCACG
>CANHTS010000041.1 GCA_947463435.1 Flavobacteriales bacterium
AACGACGGCCAGCCGGGTTCATCTATCCAATGGAAAGGCAATAAAGACATGGGTTCCGGTTCCATGAAAACCACCGATATCAAGTCGATGGAAGCGCTTAAGGCAGATCTGCACTTCGTAGAACCTTTTGAAAGCCATGCCAAAATTGACCTGAAAATGGAAGGGGAAGATGGAAAAGTGAAAGTGACCTGGGGTATGGCTGGAGAGCAAGGCCTTATCGAACGCTTCTTCTTCATTTTTATGGGCAGCATGGACAAGATGATCGGTCCGGATTATGAAAAAGGACTCAAATCGCTCAAAAAGGTGTGTGAAGAAGGCATCAAATCGAACTTCGAACGCCCCAAAGAACTAGCGACCATCGATGGATTCCCCATCTTTCAGACCACTGTGCCCGGTCGCATCTATGCCATGATCCGCAACAAAGTGCGCTTCGATGTCATGAACGACAGCGGTTACATGGGGAAAACCGTCGGTCAGTTGATGGCCAAATTGGCCGAACACAAATTGACAATGACCGGCACCATTTACGCCATCGGATATCTTTACGATGAAAAGAATCAGGTGATGGATGTCGGTGTTGCTGTGCCCGTCGCCAGCATCCCAACCGGTAAAATGGAAGGGTTCCAGGTGATCAATATTCCCGCGCGCGGTGCCTTCGGAACAGACTACTATGGTGAGTACAAGGGAACAGAAAAGGCACACATGGCACTCTCGCGTTACATGGAACAAAACAAGATAAAAGGCGATGGCACCTGGATGGAAGAATACCTCACCGATCCGGGTATGGAAAAGAATCCCGCCAACTGGCTCACCCGCATCTATTATCCACTTCCATGATCATTCGCCGTTGCTTTTTTCTTGTATGCTGCGCTGCCGTATCGCTGAGTCTCAGCGCCCAGCAGGTTGACAGTCTTTTCGTTCGCCGCATATTCGACGAAGCGTTGGTTAACGGACACAGTTACCAGCGGCTGGGAGAATTGTGCAAGACCATCGGGCACCGGCTCAGCGGTTCGGCCCAGGCAGAAAAAGGTGTGGCCTGGGCGCTCGATATGTTGCGCTCCTACCGTTTTGATTCTGTCTATACGCAAGACGTTATAGTGCCCGTTTGGGAGCGAAGTGAAACGGAAGCATTGTGGCTGAGGTCGAAAGCACTCAGCACTCAGCTACGTAACAAACACAAACCGGCAGACTATCTCTGTGAAGCTTTTGAAGAGTTGCCGCTGAAACCTGCTGCGCGTTATCGCTTACAAGCTGTTGCATTGGGAGGGAGCGTGGGTACAAGCGGTGAGGTAAAAGGGAAAATCATCGTTGTGAACAGTAAAGCCGAACTGGATTCGCTCGGTAAAGCTGGTCGGATTAAAGGGGCTTTTGTTTTGTTCAACCGGTCTTTCGACGAGCGCCTGATCAACACCTTTGCCGCTTATGGAAGTTGTGTCGGGCAGCGCGTGAATGGCGCATCCGAAGCCGCGCGGTTCGGAGCAGCAGCCGTGCTGGTCAGAAGCATGACAAACCGCTGCGATCTCCATGCCCATACCGGCGTCATGATATACGATGACAGCGTTCCACGTATTCCGGCCATGGCTGTGGCTTCAGCTATTGCAAACCTCCTGGAGCGGCTGCAGCAAGAAGATCCGGACCTGGAACTTGCCATGCAATTGGGCTGCAGAACCTTGCCAGACAGGCCTTCGCACAATGTCATTGCCGCTACCAGGGGAGCTGTTTTCCCAAATCGAATCATTGCCTTTGGCGGGCATTTTGACAGCTGGGACCAGGGTGAAGGTGCACACGATGATGGCGCAGGTTGCATGCATGCTTTTGAAGCACTGCGCATCCTCAAAGCCTTGAATTATCAGCCCAGGCACACCTTGCGTTGTGTATTCTGGATGAACGAAGAAAACGGTCTGCGTGGCGCTAAGCTCTACGCGCGCGAAGCGCAACGCATCGGAGAAACACATGTCGCAGCGCTGGAAAGCGACCGCGGAGGCTTCACGCCGCGCGGATTTGGTGTCGATACCCTCATCCGAAAAAAGCTCCTCCCATACAGCTATCTGCTGGAACCTTATGGAATCGCAACACTGGAGCCGGGTGGCGGTGGTGCCGATATTGGCCCGCTCAAAAGCGTTGATCCAAGCGTAGCACTCCTCTCTTTCCTGCCCGACCCGCAACGCTACTTCGATGTACACCACGCTGAAACGGATGTGTTTGAAAATGTAAACCGCCGTGAACTTGAACTAGGTGCCGCTTCTGTGGCAGTTATGGTGGTATTGTTGGACCAGTTGTTGGATTAAGCGACTTTTCAGGTCAACCAAAAAAAGTTTTTTTAAGGAACCCTTTGGGTCTTTTTTTATTGAACAACCTCGTATACTAAGGTGAATGAAGTGTTTAGTTTGTTAAAAATTCGTTAAAAGACGGGTTGACAAACGTCATTTTCGACGAATTTGACTTTTTGATTGCCAAAGCGTAAGATTGACGCACTTTTCAATCAAAACCCAAACACCTATGAAGAGATTCAGACACATTCTCAAAGCAGCGGCCCTCTTGGGTCTGCTGGGTGTTCAGAGCCTGCAGGCGCAGACGCGGTTGATTGTTGGAACGGTTACCGGCTCGAAAGATGGCCAGAACCTTGCCAACGTTTCCGTTTCTGTCGTGGGCACGAACATCAACGTTTTCAGCGACAACGAAGGCCGCTACGCCGTCAATGCCCCGGCATCGGCGAAAAAGCTGCAGTTTACGCTCAATGGTTTTCAACAAGCGACCCTCGACATTCCGACCGGCTCAGACAAGCTGGATGTGAAGATGGAGTCGGACGAAGTTGGTCTCAACACCGTAACAATCACAGCACTCGGTATCTCCCGCCAGCAAAGGGCCTTGGGTTACTCGTCACAGAACGTGAGCGGTGCTGAAATTCAGGGTTCCGGCGAACAGAACGTGGTACAGGCCATCAGCTCGAAGGTAGCAGGTGCATTCGTTCAAGGTTCAGGTGGAACCCCCGGTGCGTCGGCTAAAATTATCCTCCGCGGTAACGCAACCTTCACTGGCAACAACCAACCGCTGATGGTAGTAGATGGTGTGCCGATCGACAACAGCACCACCCAGAGCACCGCAGGCGATTATCCGTTCAATAGTAACCTGGTTGGCGTGAACAACTCTAATCGCGGTATCGATATCAACCCGGATGATGTTGAGAGCATCAGCGTGCTGAAAGGCCCCGCTGCCGCTGCTCTGTACGGTGTGCGCGGTGCCAACGGTGCCATCATCATTACCACCAAGCGCGGTAAAGCTACCCGCGGAGGACGCAATTTCTCCGCTTCGCTGAGCAGCAGCGTGGAATGGAGTAAGGTTAATAAACTGCCCGAAATCCAGACTGGATACGGACAGGGCGTGAACGGCGGCGGTCGCTTTATCGACTCAGCCGGAACCCGCAAAGCTTTTGCCGGCACCATTCCTCCAGGCTGGAGTATCGTTGATGGTGGTACAGCTACTCAGTCCGCTCCCGATTCCTGGGGTCCGAAAATCGCCAATGGCATCAACAACGCAGAGAACTTCTTCCAGACCGGTATCACTTACAACAACAACCTGTCTGTTTCAGCCGGTGGCGAGCGTACCAATGTGCGCGCTTCTATTGGTAATATGAACCAGACCGGTATTGTTCCAAACACCAAGTTCAGCCGTACCTCTGTGCGTGTGAACACAGACACCCGTCTGAGTAACAAAATTTCATTCGGAAGTTCGCTGAACTTCATCAATTCCGGTGGTACCCGCTCGCAGAACGGAAGCAACCTCTCCGGAGTGATGCTATCGCTGCTCCGCACACCCGCCGACTTTGACCTTCGCGGCGGTCAGGGTTCCGATAACTGGAAGAACCCCGACGGAAGCAACTACACCTATTTCGCTCCATACGACAATCCAAACTGGTCTGTATACGAGAATCCTTTCACAGACGATGTAAACCGTCTCCTTGGCAACACGTACATCACCTACCGTCCGCTGGACTGGTTAGACGTTACATACCGCGTAGGTATTGACCAGTGGACCGACAGCCGCAAGCAGATTTTTGCCGTTGGATCGAACCAGCCTGACAATGCTCCCGGCGGAGAAATCTCTGAGAACGTGCTGCGCTACAAGGAATTCTACAGCGACCTGCTAATCACTGCCCGCCGTCAGCTCACCGATGATATCGGACTGAACGTATTGCTTGGCAATAACCTGAACAACCGTTTCAGCAGCGACCAATATCTGCGCGGACGCGACCTGGCTGTTCCCGACTTCTACAACATCAACAATGCTGCCAACCTCTATGCCAGCTCTTCGAGCGGACGGGTGAAAACAGCCGCGATTTTCCTGAATGCTGAACTCTCCTACAAGAACATGCTTTACCTGAACGTAACCGGCCGTAACGAATGGGCTTCTACCTTCGGTACTGCCAAGAGCAGCTTCTTCTATCCTTCTGTGAACACCTCATTTGTATTCACCGAACTTACCGGAACCAACAAAATCCTTAGCTACGGTAAAGTGCGTCTGGCTTATGCAACGGCAGGTATCAATCCTCCGGCTTATGCAACCCGCACCTATTTTGTGCAGCCTTCCTTTACGGATGGATTCACAGCGGGTATCAATTTCCCTTACCTCGGCCAGAATGGTTTTGGCCAGAGTGGCGGATTGGGCAATAGCGCCCTGGAGCCCGAGCGCAACACCGGCATGGAAATCGGTTTCGACCTGCGTTTCCTCAAAGGCCGCGCCAGCCTCGACCTGACGCTGTACAACCAGCAGTCCAGCAACATCATCCTGGGTATGCCGCTCGCTCCTTCATCCGGTTTTGGTTCTGTAACCCAGAACGCTGGCAAGATGGAGAACCGCGGTATCGAAATGGTACTCGGTGGTACGCCGATCAAGTCTGACAAGTTTACCTGGGAAGTGAATGTAAACTGGGCCAGCAACCGCAACAAGGTTCTCCAGCTCGCACCCGGTGTGGATGAAATCAATATCGAAGCAGCTTTCGCATCGAACGGTTCATATGCCATCGTAGGTGAACCTTACGGGGTGCTGTACGGTTCCCGCTGGCGCCGCAATGATGCCGGTCAGTTGCTGATTGGTTCCAACGGATTACCGCTGGTGGATGCGCAGCGTGGCAACATCGGTATACCTTATCCCAAATGGTACGGTGGTCTCCGCAATACCTTCACTTTCAAAGGTGTAACACTGACAGCACTGCTCGACGTGCGCCGTGGCGGACAAATTTGGAACGGTACATGGGGACGTCTGACCCGTTTGGGCATCACCGACGAAACTGCAGAGCGCGATCGCCTGTACCTGATCGAAGGTGTTAAAGCAAGCGACGGAACTCCGAACGATCGTCAGGTGAGTGCTTTCGATTATTTCCGCACCTACCGCGGCGATGCCGGTTCCTACGCGTCTGAAAACGCTATTCAGGATGGCAGCTGGACCCGTCTGCGTGAACTTGGTCTGAGCTACAACCTCAAACTGAAGTCTACCAAACTGATCCAGAGCCTCGACCTTGGTATCGTGGGTAAAAACCTCCTGCTCTTCACTGAGTACAAAGGCATCGATCCTGAAACCAGCCTTACCGGTGCAGGTTCCAACATCGGTGGTTTCGATTACTTCAACAACCCCGGTCTGAAATCATGGATCGCCAGCATCAAGTTCAACTTCTGATTATTAAACCAACACGTATCATGAGAAAAATCAGCCTTATCGCAGCACTCGGCGCCATGCTCTTCGCCGGTGCATGTAAGAAATATGTGGAGGGAGAAGACATTTCGCCGAATGTTCCGGCCAATGCACCTCCGCCGCTCATCCTCTCCGCTGCAGAACTGGCCGTATTTGCCAATTATGGTGGCAATATGGGCCGTATCGCCTCAATGTGGGCCCAGCAAAGCGCAGGTTGCTTGTTCCAGTCGGAAGCGAACGACCAATATCAGGTGGACGAAAGCGACATCGGCAATGAGTGGTCAGTCATCTATATTCAGGGTATGAAAAACCTGAAGGTACTCCGGGAGAAAGCAGGAGCTGCCAACCCGCATTATCAGGGTATCTCAAATGTTTTGACAGCATTGTTGCTCGGTACTGCCACCGATTTCTGGGGCGATGTACCTTACTCCGATGCCTTCAAAGGTGAAGAACTGCAATATGCTGCTGCTTATGACAAGCAACAGGATGTACTGAACACCATTCAGACCCTGCTTTCCGATGGCATCAACCAGCTCAAGAGCAGCGATAATGTAATCTTGCCCGGCAGCGACGACTTCATCTACGGTGGTGATGCCGGCAGTTGGATTGGATTCGCATACCTGCTCAAGGCGCGTTACCACATGCGCACCAGCAAGCGCGATGCCACCTGGCATACTAAGGCCCTGGCTGCCGTCGACAGTGCCAAGGCCAATGGTTTCACGGATGGCGCTGCCGATGCCAACTGCTTATTCGGTACCAATGCCAACGAATACAACCAGTGGTACGCATTCAGCAGGATTAATCGCCGGAACTATATCAAGGCCAATAAGAACTTCACCGATCTGATGAACGGCCTGAATGATCCGCGTCGTTCTTTCTACTTTACCAAGAATGACAGCGGTAAGTACGAAGGCTCTGTGCTGGGTTCGAGCAATACGCGCAACGTGTCTGAAATCGGAACCTACTTCGCTTCAGCCAATAGCCCGACGCCAATTGCCACCTATGCTGAACTTTGCTTCATCGAAGCCGAAGCTGCCCTGGCCGCCGGTAATAAAACCCGCGCCGCTCAGGCCCACAACGACGGTGTAATCGGGCATCTGACAAAGGTTACCGGTTCGGCCGACGCTGCCTATGTAGCAGCCAATGCGAGTGAAACAGCTGCAAGCATCGATCTGAACAAGATCATGACCCAGAAGTACATCGCAGGCTACACCATGCTGGAGCCTTATCACGACTGGCGCCGCACCGGCCTCCCTGCGCTCGTGAAGAACCCGCGTTCCAACCTCAGCGGAATTGCACGCAGACTGCCTACTTCCATCGACGAGCGTCTCTACAACAACAAGGCAACAGTTGTGAACAACCTGCTGGAGCCTGTTTGGTGGGATGCGCCCTGATCATGGCAACACATTGAACTTCAAGAAAGGGGCCGGTATTACCGGTCCTTTTCTTTTTTACAGCTTTGCTGCGGTCATCCAGAATACAGTCGATTCCTCACTTGTCACCGGGTACAAGCCAGAGCGTTTTACCAAAGGAATAGCAATTACCTGACCCTTGTACGCTACCACCGGCCAAACATGCCTGCGGTGCCTTGGTATGCCGGCTTCAGAAAAGATATCGCTGATCTTCCGATGACCTGCACGGGCCATGTGCATGGTTTCACCTGTTCCGAATGGCCGCAGCTCTAAGACCGGATTGGGTTCTTCGAATTGAAAGGCCATGTGCTGATTGGAATAAGGATAGAAATTGGATGGACCTTCTTCTAATCCCACATGGGTAAAGGGAAGTGCAGCGGTTTGCTCTCCGGCGTGTAAAATGACATCCTCCCATGGTTCGTATGCGTCATTAAGTAAATACCACCGGCCCCGAGCGGTTTCGATACGCCAGCCGGACGGACTTAAATACGTTTTGCCAGCGTTTTTTCCATGGCTCCAAAGCTGTGTGCATTGCGCCCCCGTGAATCCGAAGGACCGCAGATACCAATGAAGCCATGCTTCGCCATCCGGTATAGAATAAACTGCTTCGCATAGTATAACCGTTTCACCGTATTCCGGGTAGGTACAGGCATTGGAAAAGGCAAGCCAGGAACGGATCTGTTCCTCATGGGATCTTTGTTTTGCCTGAATTGTTGGTGTGAGAACGAAATGCAAATCTGTTGCAGCCAGTTCCTGGCGAAGCCGGTTGCGGGCATAATCCGGTTTGGCGTTTGAACTGTCTTCCCGCCAGGTGAAACCCTCTTGCTGCAGCCATTCGCGTATTTCTTTGCGGCGTGCGAAACGCAAAGGCCTGAGGAGCGTGGGTGAATCCGGATCGGAATTGTCTAGTAGGCGAATGAGCGGTAAGGCGTTTAATGCGGCCGTTTGTCTTCCCTGGCGTTCATACAGCAGGTACGTTTCCAGCACATCGTCTGAGTGGTGGGCGGTTGCCACATAGCGGTAACCATGGGTCTTACAGAGTTGACTGAACCATGTGTAACGCAGTTTGCGCGCCGCCGCCTGCAATCCGGTTTGCCGTTTCTCTGTTTCGGGAACCCTGTCTTCCAGCAAATGGAACGGATACCCGAGTTCTGCAGCGAGCAACGCCACAAATTCCGCGTCTTCTTGGCTTTCTTTTCCCCGCAAACCATAATTCACATGGGCAATAGCTGCCTTGAATCCGGCCTGATGCATCAAACGCGCCAGGCATACAGAATCAGCACCTCCGCTGACACCAAGCAGAACAGTCTGGTTTTTTTCTAAAGGTAAACCCGCCTCTTCGATGAAATGCAGGAAGCTTTTTAGCACGTTATTTGCGGTTCGATTCGTCTCTTGTTGCAGCGATTATTCTGTTACGCGAAGTTACTCACCCTGTGCGGGCTGTTTTCTGCTGATTTGCTGAAGGCCCAACCCATCAATATCAATGGCGACAAGTTGCGCTTTTCTGCAGTAGATGGAAAGAAACTGCAGTACCTCGATGGAAATGTAAATTTTGAACAGAACGGTAACCGCGTGCGTTGCGATCAGGCTGTGTTTGATATGGAGGCCAATTTCCTTACCGGCTCCGGTAACGTGACGGTTACCAGTACGGAAGGGATGACGGTGACCGGCGAT
Organism: Flavobacteriales bacterium; assembly: GCA_947463435.1. Lineage (GTDB taxonomy): Bacteria > Bacteroidota > Bacteroidia > NS11-12g > UBA955 > REEB481. Next base: position 8,775 of record CANHTS010000041.1, read on the forward strand.
ATGCTCGAATACGATGGGAAACAGCAGGTGGCCCGTGTATTGCGGAATGTTGTGCTGCGCGACGGCGATATGACCCTGCGCACCCCGTCGGTTCAATACAATACCCAAACACGCACCGGTTATTACCTCGAAGGCGGGCATATCATCAATGGAGATATCGACTTGCGCAGTGGCACCGGCTCATACAATGCAGTAAACAAGACCCTGTATTTCCGACGGAATGTGGAACTTAAGCATCCCGATTACACCATGCGCGGAGATACCCTGCAGTACAATACCCAGACGCGAACCGCAGGTTTCTTCGGCCCAACCGCCATCAGCAGCCAGGACAACACCATTCACTGCCAACGCGGCTGGTACAACACAGCGTCCGGCTTGTCGCGTTTTTGGGCCGGCGCACGCATTGTTTCCAAAGAAAACACCTTGTCGGCTGATACACTCTCCTTCGATCGGAACGCAGGGTTAGGCCGGGCACGGGGCAATATCCTTTTGTATGACAGCGTGCAGGATTTTTCCATCCTCGGCGAGTATGGTTGGTACGACCGGAACAACAAACGCTCCCGCATCTTCGGCAATCCTGTGGCCCACCGCAGCGACCCAGGGAACGATAGCCTCTTCCTGAAGGCCGATACATTTGTTTATGTGCAAGACACCCTGGCTGGCAAGCGCTTCCTGACCATGTTCCACAGCGCTGCGTTGATGCAGGGCGATTTCTCCGGTCTTTGCGATTCGATTGTATATCTCGTGGAAGACAGCACTTTCCGGCTTTTTGGCAAACCGGTGTTGTGGAGCGGCAACAACCGCCTGCACGCCGATACCATGCGTGTTTTTCTTGCCAACAAGCGCTTGTACAAGATGGAACTCCGGCAGAACGCATTCGTTGCTACCCGCGAAGACAGCGCGCATTTCAGCCAGATGAGCGGGCTGAACATGGACCAGTGGTTCGGCACGGACAATAAGCTAAAAACAGCCCGGATCATTGGAAACGGACGCAGTGTTTACTATATCCGCGAAAACGACAGCCTGCTCAGTGGAGCCAATATTATCAAGTGTTCAGATATGCAATTGGCTTTCGATTCCGGTCGTGTGGACGGTGTGCGTTTCTATGGCGCACCCGAAGGCAATGTGTATCCGATGGATCAGATTCCGGCCGGAGCGGACAAGCTGAGTGGTTTTGTTTGGGACCCTGAGCGCATGCCGCAGCGCGCTTTGTTCGATTTTGTACGTCAGGAAGCGCCTGTTGTGCTTACCCCGCCAACCACTCCGGCTAAGCCCATTGCGCCCGTCAGGCGCAGGCGGCGCTGATTTCAACTGCTTTCTTTTTCCATAAATGCGGGTATTCCCCGGATAGAAAGTTTGTTTTTTTAGTACCTTGTATTGCATAATACCAAGAAAGACATAGATCTTTGTGCCGTGAATTACGAGAACAGTAAATCGCAGATGCGCAAGGGTATCCTGGAATATTGCGTCCTCATGGCCATTAGCCACAAGGAGGTATATGCTTCAGACATCCTGGGCTTGCTCAAAGACGCCCGGATTTTGGTGGTGGAAGGAACCTTGTATCCTATCCTAACCCGCTTGAAGAACGCCGGATTGCTCAGTTACCGCTGGGAAGAAAGCATTGGTGGTCCGCCGCGCAAGTATTACAGCCTCAGCGACTCAGGCAAAGACATGCTCACAGAATTACACAACAGCTGGGACGAACTGGTTACCAGCATCCAACACATACGCAATCAATCTCCCAAACCATGAACCGAATCATATCCATTCAGCTAGGCCGTCAGGTATTCCAGATAGAAGAAGACGCCTACAATCGTTTAAACGAGTATCTCCATAGCCTCCGCAAAGGCATGGCGCAAGATCCGGATGCAGATGAGATCATCCAGGATATCGAATTGCGCATGGCCGAGCTTTTCCGCCATCGCATGGGCGAGTTCAGACAACATCTCGACATGGAAGATATTACGGCCGTGCTCGAGGTAATGGGCGCGCCGTCTGATATCGGAGCCGAAGAAGGCAAGTCGGGCCCGACACCGGGTCCGCGCCGCTTGTTCCGGCATCCCGACGACAAGATGGTTGCCGGCGTTTGCGGAGGCCTTGGCGCCTACTTCAATACCGATCCGCTTTGGTTCAGACTTGCCTTTGCTGCCGGTCTTATCTTTTACGGTGGTGGTGTGATGTTGTATTTGGTCTTGGTTTTCATCATTCCGGTTGCAAAAACGCCTGCTGAAAGATTGCAAATGCACGGTGAAGACGTAAACCTCCGCAACCTCGAACGTCGCCTGAAGGAAGAAGGCACCAGGATGGGCGAAAACGTGCGCAGAACCTTCGAGGGTAGCGAAGCACGCAACCTCCTCAACCGCTTTTTTATTCTGCTCGGTCGCATTGGATTGGTATTCTTGAAAGTCTTCGCCTACGTTATGGCGTTCTTTCTGCTTTTCATCGGTGTGGCGCTGGTGGCCGGAATGATTTTCGGAAACCCACAACTCGGCGCCGACGGTTTCCATATCAACGGAGTCGATACCCTGGCCCGTGTTTTCAATGAAGCCTGGGAATTCGATCTGTTCAGGGTGTTCCTGCTTCTCGCGCTTGGCTTGCCTGCCATCATTGGTGGAATCCGTTTGCTGACGCGCCTGGCGGGTCAGACCATGAACCGTTGGGTGAGCATAGGCTTTCTGAGTTTGACCATCCTCGCATGGATCGGCTTGTTTGGGATGGCAGTGAATACTGCGCGACAGTTCCGGAGCAAAGGTGAAACCCGACAAAAATTGGATTTGCAGGTAAGCGATACGCTGGAAATCAGCAGCAATTATGGCAGCCAGTACCATTTCACCGGTTTTCGCTATTCGGATGAAGATGATTCCACTACCAGTGGTTTTCGCTTGCACAATGTTCGCCTCGATGTCCGGATGAGTCCCGACAGCCAGTTTCACATCTGGGTTTACCGCAGCGCAAGAGGTGCCAATGCTACAGAAGCAGAGCGCAATGCAGCGGCTATTCCCTTGGCATTTGCACAAAACGGCAATCGCCTGATGATCAACAACAACCTCTTGATACCGGCTACCCAACATATCCGTGGTCAGCGTGTGCTGCTGGTCTTACAGGTTCCACAAGGCCGCGTGTTGCGCTTCAACCGGAATAGTGAAGGTATTCTATCAGGGCTCATCAATGCGGAAGGCCGCAATGGTTCATCCTTTGCCGGACGCCTGGCGCGAATGGGCAGCAACGGAATCGAGTGCATACGCTGCGACGAACCGCTTGAATTTCACGGTACGGAGCGCATTTCGCCGGGCGAATTTGATGCCATTGAACTGCGCAATGCTGTTCAGGCTGAAATCGTTACCGGCACCGGCTGGGCCATCCGCAGCGAGCGTTCGCTGGAAGCCGAAGGCATACACATGGAATTGCAGGGCCGTACCTTGATACTAAAACGCGAAGGTGACTGGCAACGCGACGATCAGCGGGCCGTGCGCATCGAAATGCCCTTCCTGAATAAGCTAATGGTATCAGGTGCATCCTACGTTCGTCTGCAAGACATTAAAGCGGATAAACTGGAAGTGAAAGGCACCGGCGCTTCGCGCATTGTTGGCAGGCTGAATGCACACGAAATCAAGCTCGAATGCAGCGGAGCAACCCAAGCCGAACTGGAAGGCTCGGTGAGCGAACTTCAGGCCGAAATGAGCAGCGCCAGCAGCCTGGAAGCAGGTAATATGCGTGTGAACCTTGCCAATCTGAACTGCAGCGGAGCTTCACATGCGACGATTTACACAACAGGGCGCGCCGATGTAAAAGCTTCAGGTGCTTCAGGTGTAAAGGTGAAAGGTGAAGGCAACCTGAACAGCGATAAATCAGGCAGCAGCACCATAGAGCGAATCTGAAAACAGGACAGGCTCAGCGCCCGGACTCGTCTTCAGGACCGGAAGGCAGTCCGGGTTTTGTTTCTTCATCGGGATCTTCGTCGGCTTCGTCAGGCAATTCCAACACCGATTCTTCGAGTTCCTCTTTCGGATTCAGGCCTTTTTCAAAACTCAGAATCAGGGCGGGCAGCAAGAACAGGTTGGCAAAGAGGCCGGTGGCAAGTGTCAATCCTGTCAAGGCACCCAATGCTACTGTTCCCTGGAAATCGGAGAATACGAAAATCATGAAGCCGGTAAACAGGGCCGTCATCGTGTAGATCATGCTGTGTCCAACTTCCATGATTACATCGCTCAGCGTTTGCCGTAAGTTGCGCGAACCGTGTTTCAATTCGCGACGGAACACCGTGACAAAATGAATCGTCGCATCCACAGCAATCCCGAATGCAATGCTGAAAACCAGGATGGTGCTGGGTTTCAGCGGAACATTGAAATAGCCCATGACGCCGGCGGTAATGATCAGCGGAATCGCATTCGGAATCAGCGAAATCAAGATCATTTTCAAGGAAGGAAACAGCAGCCCCATCGTAAAGGCAATCATCAACAAGGCCCAGAAGGTCGAGCTGGCCAGCGATTCATACAGATATGAATTCCCTTTCAGGAAGATGGCGGAGGTGCCGGTGATATGCACATCGAACTGATCGCGCGGGAAGAGTTGCGCGATGATTTCTTCCACTTCTGCCCTGATTTCGCCCATGCGCACACTGCCTACATCGGCCATTTGGTAACTGATCCGCAGCTGCTTGAAGTCGCGGTCAACCAAACCATCTAACAGGCTTTTGCGCCCTTCCTGTGGTTCGGGCATATACGAAGCGATATCGCCCAACTCCGTGGCGGGTGGCAAGCGGTAATGCTTTGGCTCGCCATTGTGCGTGGCCTGGTTCGCAAAGCTTACAATCTCCACGAGGCTGATGGGTTTCGATAGCTCTTCAAACTTGGTTAGCTTGCGTTGCAGAGCGTATACCTTGTTGAGCGTTGTATAGCTCCGCGCGCCGTTTTCCTCCGTACAATCCACCACCACTTCAAAGGGCATTACACCACTAAAGTTTTGCTGAAAGAAATAGAGGTCTTTCTTGAGCTTCGATTTTTCCGGAATATCATCCACCACAAACGCCAGCGGTTTGAGGCGCCACATATAAATTCCGGCGAAAACGGTTAATGCCAGGCTCCAGAAATAGATTCTGCGCTTGCGGTGGAAAACCATGTACTGCACCCATTCCAGGAAGCGGGTCATGTTCTTGTTTTCCAGGTGGCTCATTTGTTTTTCGTTTGGAGCAGGCAGGAAGCTGTAGAGAATGGGTAGTCCGAAGAGGGTGATGAAGAAAATGGCCATCACGCTGAAAAACGCTACAGCACCAAACTGTTCCAACATTGCGGTGTCGGTAAAGTAGAATACGCCGAAACCGATGGCTGTGGTAAGGTTAATGAGCAGGCTGGCCACACCGATACGCGAAATGATCCGTGTCAAAGCCTTCATCTTATTGCCGTGCTTGCGGTATTCGTCGTGGTATTTGTTGATGAGGTATATCGTATTCTGGACCCCAATTACAACCAGGAGCGGCGGCATGGTGCCGATGAGCATGGTGATTTTGTAGCCGAAAATCTGGGTAAGTCCCAGACACCAAATGACCACAATGGTCACGAATACCAGCGAGATAAGGGTAGTTGTGATACTCCTGAAAAGGAATAGGATGAGGAGCGCTGTAACCACAAAGGCGATGAAGGTAAAATTCTTGATCTCATCTTTCACCTTGGTACTGAACTCGTGGCGGATATAAGGCAGACCGGAATAGCGCATTTCGATCTTATGCTTTTCACCGAAAGCCGCCGTGATATCGGTGGCTTTCTTCATCAGTGCGAGGCGGTCTTTGCTATCAAGAATGCTCTGTTTCATGGAAACGACGCAGAGCGCCACGCCGCTGTCTTTATTGTAAATCAATCCATCGTAGAAACGGAGCCCGCGGAATACACCATACAGTGAATCGAGGGTTTCCTGGCTGTTGATGTCGGCCGGAATCAGACGTTGGGCGCGGAATTCCATCAGGCTGTCGTCTACTTCCAGGGTCACCACACGCGATGGAGAAACCACTTCGAGCACGCCATCAATCGCTGCCAGGCTGTCGCACATGCGGGCATAATCACGGAAGAATTCAAGCTTCCAGAAATTGGGGGAATGAATGCCCACGATGAATTTGTTACCATCCTCGCCGAATTTCTGTTTGAACGCGATATAGCTGATGAACTCCTTGTCGGTCTTAGGTACGAGCTTCTGCATGTCGTATGCAAGCTCGACACTGGCCGCGCGATAGCCCATGTAAGCAGTGGAGCCCAGAATAATCGACAACCAAAGTATGCGTTGACGCAGAATCAGGGCGGCAAATTTGTCCCAGAACATTGGCGGCAAAATTACCATGAACTGAGGAATATCTGAGGAGGAACGCCGTTCTACCGTCGTAATTTGCAATCCGAATGAATCGTGTAGCGAAGTTCATTGCCTTTACTGCCTGCTGGATAGCCGGTCCCGGAAACGGCCTGACCGCGCAGCAGGACCGAGATATTCCTTTTGGACGCTGGCGCATCCACATGCCCTACCGTGACTGTTTTAACCTGGCCGAAGCCGGTGGGAAAATTCTCGCAGCCAGCGAAAACGGACTCTTCACCGTAAACAAGGCCGATGGTGAAATCAGAAGGCTTTCAGCACTCGATGGCTTCAGCGACGTAGGCATTTCCCTGATGGAAGCCCGGCCAGACAAAGACCTCGTGATCATCGGCTACCGCAACGGCAATATCGACTTGCTGCGCAGTGGCGAACAAATCGTGAATCTGCCGTATGTCTTGCAATCGCAGCAGCAAGGCGAAAAAGCCCTGCGGCATGTTTTCTTCAGCGGCAACAACGCCATCCTGTCCACCGGTCTGGGTTTGATTATCCTCGATCTTGACAGGCAGCTCTTCACCGATTCCTATACGGCTATCGGTCCGGGCGGCACGACGGTTGGGGTTTTCGCCTCTGCCGTAGTGCGCGACACGCTCTATGCAGCCACTGCCGACGGCATCATGCGCGCGCCCTTCAACGGTTCCCGCAACCTGAACGACTTCAACAACTGGAGCCTTTTCCTTCCAGGGGTGCAATGCCGACACATGGCAGAGTGGAAAAACCAGCTTATCTGCGATGTGGACCAGGTAGTAAAGCGCTACAGCGCCGGCGTCTGGAGCAACTTCGATAACGGCGCCCGCGATACCATAGCCAATATCGGCGTCTTTCACGGAAAGCTCTATCTCTTCGCCCAGGGCCGCATCCTCCGTGATCCGGGCAATGGCAACCTGGAAACCGTGCCCGTTAACAT
>CANHTS010000042.1 GCA_947463435.1 Flavobacteriales bacterium
GACAAGCGTCCGCGCCCCTGGTTCGAGGATGACCCATACATGGGCAGGTTGCGGTACACGGAAATCATGAGAGTCAATGCCAGGCGGAACCTGGAAGGCATCCACCATTACGTGAGTTCACGCTATCTGCGGAATTATCTGGGAGAATTCTGTTACCTCACCAATCGCCGCTACAGTGGAAATCAGAAAGTTGAACAAATGTTCGGTTTGTTCGTCAGTAAGGCTTGGAACCTTCCGTATATAGTGGACGCTTCCGACTAATCTGGTTTTTTCGCTTGCACTACGGTGAAATCATCTGCCAATTCCTGTCCTGGGCCCATCCCAACCCATCTCTCCCTGTTCCGCAATCACACTATTCCTTTCGTTTTTTTATCCCATACCCCAGACGTCGGAAACCAACCCGATGTCCTGTTCTCAAATTTCCTTCCCGATAGCTTCTGGAGCATACTTATGAACCTCCAAATGATTTTCTAATGCACTATTCGGGATAATCCTTGATACCCTGGATTGAAGCGTTGAATCACAATTGAATGGCTGAAATACATATCCATTCCGCCTTGTCATGTTTGCGTCAGTATTGTGTCATGTGTGTGGATGAATAGAAAATAAGTTCATCTTTGATTTACACGCAACTATGAGATTCTTTATAATTAATTTCGGAAATTCAACAAAGACAGTTCTACGGGGAGCATCGCTTTTTTGTTTAGTACTGTTGCTGACAAATTGTACCAAGAGAGAAGATGCAGGATTCGTCAAAATTGTAGACCCGCAATTTGAAGGTCCACCACCCTCCATTCCAACTCTTACCATGAATTCTCCATCGTATTATGACCAGTTCAGTCGGCTTTCGATTGGTCTGGCCTCTATGTTTGGAGATACTGCGGTTTGCAATGGTACAGATCTCCTCGACAATCTTACAGATCTGGTAAATACACAGCAAAACAAGCCCGCGCGCATGGCAGCCTGGTATGCAAATCTGAACAGCAATGGGTTTCAATTCAAATTGCCCACGACGAGTGCAGACCATTATGATTGCCTGGCACACCGCATACAGAATATCAGCACACCGACCACGCCCAATCCCTGGATGACGGACTTTTATCAGTATTTCAATGTGGTTGGAAGTGCCTCTTTGCACTATGTGGAGCTGGGTATTCCGGATTATGAGGATCAGGTGCCCGGAAATCTGAATAAACCTGTATTGGTAATGCCTGATCCTGAGATCATACGTACGCCGGAGCTATCAAATACCCTCAATGCGTATTACTGGAACCAGGGCGCCGCGCGCATTGATACGATCGTGCTCGACGATATCGATGATTATTACGACTTGTTGGAGCTGTCGGACTATTTTATTGTCACTGTTTCATATGACATTGAAAACACCCAGGTAATGACACTGATCAACGATTGTTCGGAGGGATATACGGTTGATGATGGTTACTGTGATGGGAATTGCGGGGAGACAGTTGGAAATAGTCCAAATGACTGTGCGCATGAGAATAACAAAGTACTTTATCTAGGTGCTGTCAGAATCAATAATGATTTCCGGAATCGCGGTGGAACCCTCCTAATAGAAAAGAGACATTGGGAGCCTTTGATTGACGGGGATTACTATGAGACCGGTTTTACCTCTTTGGTCGTGCATGGAAATGGAAAAGTAACAGGAATTGAAAATCAGCGTATTAACGATATAGCAACTGACTCTATTCGCCGTAGTAGAAAGAAAATAGGTGGCACTATTGTTACCAAGGGTACTTCGTATTGGGTAGATCAAATTTATGAACATGACGATAGGTTTAACACTCTTGGAAAAACATCAGTGAATGATCATTTTAATCCACAAAGTGATGCGATATATTTTGCCTTAATGGAGATTGATGTTCGAAGGAAGTTTGACATTAATTTCAGTACGGGTCTTTTTGCAAAGAATCTTGTTATCAGGTCTTTGGATATGAGTGCCAGTAAGTATGATAACACTTTTGGATACAATGGACATCCTACAAGGCACTCCAAAACTTGGTTTGATGAATTTCAAGGGCCATGGTCTACCTTTGATACTTGGTATGACGAGACCCGCACCGTTGGCGGTGACACACAGCCTGTAAAGGTTTATAAACGAAGTTTTGGTCTTACCAATAATGTTGACTACGAAATATACTATCTCAAAAACCGCAGGGAATGGTAATAAGATTTTGCGCATGGTTGGCTTCGATATTAATCCTTGCACCATCAATTCTTTACGGTCAAACGATTTCATTTGAATCGATGGTGAACAATAACAGATTGGTGCCCGTGCCAAGCTGTTATTGTACCATGCCAACCCAATGGGGTTTTTATTCTTTAGGGCGGCCTTCCTTTGCCGGGATTTCAAATATTCCTTCAATCGGATTGGGTTTCAGTTGGAAGTTTGGCGATAAATTTCCGGCCCAGCTCTCTGTCAGATACAGAGAAGCCTCATGGGAGAGTGGGCATAAGTCGAATAGCGATTTGAATTTCAATGATAACTACTATAAATTTCTGTATCCTTTCCATTCAGTAGGCGTCGGTATTTCCTATCGTATCTGGCAGAGTGAAAACAAAAGAGTAAAATGGTATGCAGGCTTGCAATTTGAGCGGCCTGGCCTGGGTACCTTGAACAAGCAGAAATTCTATGGTTGGCATATCGTCGATGGGCAATGGCGCGATTTGCCCGGGAGCGATTACCTGAATTTGTATTCACAGGTGAGTCTGATTCGTGTTAGTATGCTGAAAACCAACAATATTGTCAGCAATATTGAGTACGCATTACTAAACCGTGGAGGTCTTGCGCTTGGATTGAATGCTTATTATGCCTACCCACGGCGCGAGTCAATAACTGTTAGACGGCCTAAAGATGCAACCTATGCCTTAACAACTGCTTCCTTTGCCACCTGGAGCCTGGGCCTTTCAGTTGGTTACAGTTTTGCAAAGGCAGGATCCAAGGAGGATGATGCAATACATACCGCGCCATGAGTATAGACTTCAGTTCTGATGTCATGAGAATGGGGAGCAAAGGCGTAGCCATCGGATTCTTCTCCAATCCGACTCAATGCTCTAAGCGGCGAAGTGTGCCACCAACAAAATGGCTTGTTTTCATACTGTGCCACCTCGCCTATGCCTCGGGAGTTTTAGCCCAGGAAATTGGTTATCAGCTCCGCAGTGGTGCGCCTGTCTGGTTGCTGCGGCAGGAATTGAACCGCGATGCCGTGAAAAGCATGCGCATTGAGAACCAGACCTTTACCATCAATCAGTCTTTGTACAGTATCGAGTATGCGCATAAATCCGGCTGGACTGCAGGCCTGGCAAGTGGCAGGTTGGAACATCGCTTCAAGGTCTACTTTGATTCAATAGAGGATCAATACCACGGCTGGCTGTTTTTCATCCATCGCTTTAAGACAACAGAACTAAGCCTGGGCCACAGATTCTATTCAGACAAGCGAAATGCGCATTGGCATGTAAAAATATCGTACAGCCACCAGCCAAGAGACTTTCCCAGGAATTCACTTCGCTCTCCATTGGAAAGCAGGGAAATATATCCTTTTGGTTCGGTAAGGGGCAGCAGCCTGCGGTACGAAACACCCATAGACGACGGCAGGCTGACCCATTGGAATATGGCCGGAATCCATCTTGAGCGGCAAATGCATTACCGCAATCGCCTGCGCCTGTCGTACATACTTGGCTGCCAGATTGGCTTGCAACAACTGGATAACATGTACATCTACATGGGAAATTCCGGTTTTGACCTCACCCGAATGTCGTTGAACATGGTGTATCCGTCTGCTTCAGTAAAACTGAGCTATAACCTGCAAGGTTTGCAACCCACGGTAAACAAGTACTGGAATAAATTCACCAAGTGGTTGATCATCTAATTGCGTTGCAAGCCGCATAGAAACCGGAGCAACCGGCATGAAGGCTGTCCTTGGCAGTTTAAGCGTCTGCCCTGTACAACAGATCCAGTTTTTCCGCCAGTTTATGGTCTTTCTCCGTCACCTGGTTGCCGGCGTCGTGGGTGCAAAGCCATACTTCGAGCCGGTTGTACACATTGAACCATTCGGCGTGGTGGTTCATCTTTTCCATGGCGATGCCCGCACGTACCATGAAGGCCAGGCAAGCGCTGAAGTCGGTAAAAAGAAACTGGCGGTACAGCTTGCCTTCGGTGGTGATGGTCCAATCCTGCATGCAACGAAGTTAGGTGTTTCAGGGCTTGCGCAGGGCCATCAGTAACTTGATCATCAGGCGGAAAGAGCTGCCGGGTTGATGGATCTGGTTCACCGTTCCGGCGATGCTGCTGTCGCTGACCGGGTCGTAAAACGCCACAGTGCCCGACAAGCCGGAATGGCCGATGAGGGGCGGAACGGTTCCGAACGGATTGAAAATCCACGGCAGGCGGAACAAATGAATGCCAATGCCGGAGCGCATGGGGAAGAATATGCGGTTCCAGACTTGCAGTTCGGGCAGGAGCGTCGCCGGAAACAGCTCGCCTTTGAAGAAGGCATCGGCGAAACGGCGGAGTTCGGCAGCGGTGGATACGATGCCGCCATCGGCACCAAAAGATGCCATGGCTTTCCAGGCCGGCAGTTCAGTATCGCGGTAACGCAGGCAGAGCGGACGGCGGTCTGCCGGGTCGGTATAGAGGTAGGTGTTATGCAGCCCCAGGGGCCGGATGATTTCCAGTTCCAATTGTTCCGATAGTGCTTTGCCGCTGCGGACTTCAAGGATGCGCCCCAGCAGCTGGAAATTGGTGTCGGAATAATGGGCGCGCTTTGCGGTTCCGGGCGGGAAATGCGCTGCGATGCGGCGGCTCTGTTCCACGGCCGCCTCGGTAGTCCACAGAAAATCTTCCCCCGCCAGCAACCTGCTTTGCCATGCCACACCGTCTTTGGGCGCATCGCCGAAATAATCGGGCAAGCCACTGGTATGGGCCAGCAGGTGGCGGATGGTGATTCCGGCGCTGTAGTCTTTCCCCTTGAACACATGGATTTTGCTCCAGAGCGTTTCCGGCAGAAGGGAGGCGATGGGCGTTTCAAGGCTCAGCTTGTTGCGGCTGATTTGTTGCAGGATGAGGGCAGTGACGAACAGCTTGGTGGTGCTGGCGATGAAGAAAGGCTGATCCGGCTGACAATTTCCCGCGCTGCCGGTCCAGCTTGCCTCGCCTTTGCGCACGCTGAAAACAAGGGCTGGAAACTGTGGCTCGCGGATGGCCTGCCGGAGTATGGATTGCAGCTTGTCGGGGTTCATGGGGGAAAGTTAAGCGCGAACCGAAGCGGATAACGCTGCATTCGGGTCAATCGCCACGACAGTCCGACCAAGGGACTGTCACGGACAGTTATTGTCAGATGAAAAACAGCGAATTGTCAAGTTTATCGGGCTTCATATTCAACTAAATCCGATCAACGATGTTTGTTCCTTATGCGGCGTATGCTCTGCACCCTCCTTACGCTGTGCATAGGGGCAAACCTACAGGCGCAGTTCCACTCCTGGGCAGTTCCCTTGTCTACTTCGCGTGCCGGTGCTTCCATCATTACCGCCAAAGCCATTGACCGTGTCGGAAACATTTATGTGGCCGGGACCTTCAGAGACTCGCTCTATTTCACGAACGATACCCTGTATTTCTCTTCCGGGGTTCAGCAGACCTTTTTCATCGCTAAGTACAATGCGGCAGGGAGCCATTTATGGTCGCAGCAGTTTTCCAAATCGGCCAACGGCATCATCAAGACCCTTGCCATCAACTCCCGCAATCAGATCTTGCTTTTCGGGCAATACCAAGGTGCTTCGATCGACTTTGGCAGCATCAGCCTGACCAGCGGAAGAGCTGTATTCGTCGCTTTCATGGATACTTCGGGAACCTTCACGGCAGCCCGCGAAATTTGCACAGCTTCCACCACCGCCAATGCCTACAAGATGGTGGTCGGGCCTGATGATGCGATTCATGCCACTGTGTACCTCAATAGGTTCAGTGGCAGTTCGAGCTTGTATGATTCTCTTTCGCCGGTTGCCGGCACAAGCAATTTTCAATTGGCACTGGTGAAATACAGTTCCAATGCCCAGCGTTTGTTGTGGTATCACTTTTGCAATGCACTCGATTTTTCTGATGTCGGCGATCTGGCGGTGGACAAAGACCGGCAGGTGTATTTATCGCTCAAAGGCTTGAATGGCAAGACCCTGTTTGGGGTTTCGACCGGAACAAGTGGTACTCCTGCTTTCTTGCTGTGGTATCGCTCAAACGGCAACCTGCACAAAACGCTGAACACCATGCTCACGGCGCATACCGCGGTGTTCACAGGTATCCAGGCGGTTGACAGCAATACGCTTTATGTGTCAGGAACTACGAACCGCGACTCTTTGATTTTTTGCGGTACGACGATGCGCGTGCAGGGCAGAAACCGCGGACCGAACCGCAGTTTCCATTTTATTTTCCAGCTGCGGTTTTTTGATACTATCGGCTGGTTTGCCACCAGCAACCACCACGAAGGAACGTTCTTCTCGAGTACGCTCGCCGTAACGGGAGATTTTGTCTACGGAAGTTTCGATCACAACAACGATACCCTCGTCATGGGCGGTTTCTTTAAGCGCGCCCCTACGCTGATCCGATGCGTGCTTTATAAGTTCGACCGTTTGGGCAACATGTTGTGGTTCATCGACAATCCCTCCCCGGTGTCGGCCATCATCAATACCATACAAGGCAACGATTTGGTTTATACCGGTTTGTTTGGGGCTTCTGTATTCCTGGATCCCTTCACCCTGCGCGGTCGTTCCACTGCCAACGCTTTTCTCGCACGGATTACCGATTACAATATCGTCCGCGGAAAAGTGAAGGCTGGCCCGTATTGCGCCGGCGATTCCCTCAAAGTGCCTTATACCAAATCGGGGGTATTCGACACTTCCAATGTGTTCATTGCCGAGCTGAGCGATGAAAACGGGCGTTTTGACGGAAAGGAATCTGTACTTGGTCGACTGAAGAGCAACCAAAACGGTACCATCACCGGCCGGCTGCCGCTCTTGCGTGTGCCAACTTCGCCGCTCTACCGCATCCGCATCCGATCCACCCAACCGGTGGTGCAAAGCTTTTTCCGTCTGGATACCCTGCGCCTGCTGATTTACAGCCGCGACAAGGCCGATCCCGGTCCGGATACCACGATTTGCCTCGGCGACACCTTTCGGCTGAACACCTTCGGCGGCACGCGTTGGACCTGGTCGCCGTCTGTCCGGATGAGCAATCGCCTCGCACGGAACCCCTTGGTATGGCCCGATACCAGCACCTTGTACAAGATCATCATCGCCGATTCTTCCGGCTGTGGCAAACCGGATACGGCGGATATCCGCGTGACGGTGCGCAGCCGCCCGTTGATCTCCACCGGCGGGCAGCGCCGCGATTCGCTGGTGTGCCTGAATACTTCGGTGTTGTTGCGCGCGAACTTTTCCCAAGGCTTACCGGCGGGTTACGCTGCCGCCTGGAAGAACCGTTTCGGCAATACCCTGCGCCGCAGTAAGACCGGCAGTGCTTCAGACACTTTCCGGTTTCAATTCACCCGGGATACGCTGATCATCCTGGAACTCAGCGATGGATGCCATCCGCGCATCGATACCGTGCATTTCCGGCTCCGCGGATTCCGGCCACCAGCCTTTACTTCCAAGCCAGGCGATACCATCTTGTGCCGGAATACCTTGTTCCGAACCCGTGCGGCTATCAGCGGCGGAAACCGCGATTCCATCCGCTGGCGCTGGACTCCAACAGGAAACAGCAATGTCTTGTCTGCCACCGACAGCCTGCGCATCCTGATCACGAACACACAGCGTTTTGATATCAGTTTGCAGGATCGCTGCACGCAGTTCAGCCTCAGCCACAGCTTCAATGTGCAAACCCATCCTGCCCTGAGCAGCAGCTGGAGTTTGCGCAATACCGATACCCTCTGTTACGGCGAATTGAAAACCTGGACCGCGGTTGCTGGCGGCGGAAATCCGAGCCTGGCTCAACGCTACCGCTGGTTCGTGAATGGCAAGCCCGCAGGAAACAATGCCGCTCTCAGCTTGCGGACGGATACCCTGCACAGCGGCGGCAATCTGTCCGAACGTTTGCGCATCCGTTTGCAGAGCGACGACAATTGTACCACGCCCATCCGGGTGCTCGAAGACAGTGTGTGGTTGCGGCCGCCACTGCGTTTCAGTCCGGCCGGATTGCCCGATACACAGGTTTGTTTGTACCGGTCGTTGACTGTAGCCGGCAATACGAGCGGCGGAAGGGCGTACAGCCGCAGCTGGCAATGGCTGGTGAACGGCAATGCAGCGGGGAGTCAACGGAATTTTACTTTCCGGCCTGAGAATTACTACGCCAACAGCGATACCGGATTGCGGTTTGCCTTGCTCGCCGTGGTGCGCGATGGATGCAGCCAACCTGATACCTTGAACTTCCGCGTTTTCACACCCGATACCCTCGCTTTGCAGTTGCCTGCCGATTTTACGCTTTGTGTGGGGCAAACGCGCTTGATAAAGGCGCAGCCAGCCGGCGGACTGAAAGCGGCTTACCGCTACAACTGGACGGTCAATCAAAGAACCGCGGGAATCAGCGACAGCTTGCGCTTAAACTTCCCCAATGCCGGTAAACGGGATTCGGTGTATTGGGTTCGCGCGAGCCTTGCGGACGGTTGCTACGGCAGACCAGTAAATGATTCGCTGCGTGTTTTGGTGCGCCGCAATTTGTTGCTCACGCTGAACGCAGACACCCTGCGTTCCCTGCAGGCGGATACCCAGGAAATCTGTTTCGGGCGCAGCCTCACTACCTTCCCGACATCGGCCGGCGGCAGGAATGCGCAACACCGGCTTACCTGGTTTGTGAACGGAACCAAGGTTTCCGACTCCGCACGCTTAACGTTTGGACCAACCCTATATGGGCTGGGCGATGGCAAGCGATACCTCGTCAAAGCCAGGTTAGAGGACGCGTGCAGCATTGGAGCCGACTCTGTTCAGCGTCTGATCCGCGTTTTGGATCCGCTTTCGGTTCAATCCACCACCGATACCACACTTTGTTACGGGCAAAACCTCGGGGTCAGCGCGCGTGCTTCCGGCGGCCTGGCCACTGCCCGCTTGCTTACCTGGTACGCCGGCAATACGGCGCTTGGTTCAGGACCGCAATTGAACACCGGCAAGTTGTACCGCGACACGGTTTTCAGCGTGGTGCTGACCGATGGCTGCACGCGGCCTTCCGATACATTCCGTGTGCAAGTTCGGGTGTTGCCTGCACTGCAACTCCAGGGCCGGCCCGATCGTTTTTGTTACGAAACGGCTACTTCTATCCGCCTGCAAGGCCAGGGTGGGAAGGCGGCTGCCTACCGATATCGTTGGTTTGAAAACGGAACGGCCTTGCCGGTGAATGCAGACAGCCTGCGCGTTGCATCCACGCGGATCACAACCTATCAGGCCATTTTGGAAGATGGCTGCAGTGAAGCATCCGACACCTTTGCAATCCGCCTTTCGCCCAGGCCGCGCTTCAATCCGGGCTCCTTTGCCGACACCAGTTGTGCACCTTATTACATGCGCCTGACGCCCACTTCGCTCAGCGGCGAACCCTACACTTTCCGGTTCCGTTATGGCAATCAGGACTTGCCTTTGACGGCGGGGCGTGTATTTGAGGCCGGTTCGCATGTGGTGCTGGCGATTGGAGCGGACGGATTGGGCTGTGCGGATACACAGTTGTTGCGTTTCCTGGTTCATCCACGTCCGGGTTCTGCTTTCCGCTGGACCCCTGAATCGCCTGACCTCGACAATCCGCTGGTGCGTTTTGTGCCGCTCGATGCACGCCCGGAATGGCGGCGCAGCTGGTTTGTACAGAATCGCCTGATCGGAACCGAGCTGAGTCCGGAATACCTGTTTGCCGACACCGGATTCTACCGGATCCGGCTCTTGGCCAGTAATGTGGAAGGCTGTTCAGACACAACGGAATCTACCTTGCGGGTGGAGGCAAATTTCCGTTTGTACCTGCCCGATGCATTTACTCCCAATGGCGATGGTATAAACGATCTGTACATTCCGTATGCCAAGGGAATTGTGTCGATGGAATACCGCATATTCAACCGCTGGGGGCAATTGCTTTTTGAAGGCGACGCCAACCGCGGCTGGGATGGAACCTATCAGGGTAAGACGGTGCCGGAGGGCGTATATGCGGTCATGGCTACGGTGAAGAATCGCTTCGGCTACCGGGTTGTTACCAGGGGGCAGGTGAGTTTGCTGCGGTAGTACCGTGAACATCGATTGCTGGCGCGCTTGCAGCTTGTCGTTTCTCTATTGAGTTAGCTTTGTGTCTCAACATGCCAACCATCACCATTTACCACAACGGCCGCTGCGGGAAGAGCAGGAAGGCGCTGGAACTGCTGGAGCAGAGCGGGCTGGAATACACCGTAGTCCAATATCTCCTGGAGCCTCCGACGGAAAAGGAGATAGCCGGATTTGCCGCTCAGGTCAAAGGCAGTATCCGCAGCATGGTGCGGGTGAAAGAGCCGTTGTATAAGGAGTTGTTTGACGGCAGGAGTCCGGAGGAGGGGGAGTTGATTCGTGCCCTGTACGATCATCCGTCGTTAATGGAACGGCCCTTGGTGGTGGTGGATGGCTTTCCGCTGATCGTGCGAACGGATGAGGCGGTGGCTGCGTTGCGGGATTTGTTGGGGTTGGAAGGGTAAGGATAGTTTTTTGAGGGAGGCATTCAGTGCCTCAGATTATGCGGAAGCGTGCCACTAAGGCGGCGGAAACCCTTGTGGCTATAGGCAGAGAGGTGGTTCAATACCAGGTTTCAACCCGAACTTCAGATGATGCTGAAGCGTGCCACTGAATCGGCGGAAACCCTTGTGGCTGTAGGCAGAGAGGTGGATCAAAGTTTGGTTCCAGCGGGGATTTCAGATTATGCCGAAGCGTACCACTTGAAGAGGCGGAAACCCGCCTTGCTGTATGCGGATGGGTGGCTCGAGGCATGGTTTCATAAGGGATGTTAGATTAGGCGGAAGCGTGCCACCCAATCGGCGTTTAACCTCGCAGCTGTGAGTAGAGAGGTGGATCAAAGCCTGATTCCAGCTGGGATTTCAGATGATGCCGAAGCCTACCACTGAAACGGCGGAAAATATTGTGGATGTAAGCGGCGAGGCGGTTCCGAGCCTGTTTCCGGCTGGCACTTCAGATGATGCGTAAGCCCGCCACTGAAATGGAGGAAACCGCATAGCAACAATCGGAATGCCAGTGCAATTCTCCGATTCGGTCCTTACATCGGTATTTGGGTCTTACGCATGGTCCAACATCCTTCGCGAAACGGCCACAACCCAGGACCTAGGAAAGAAACGTATGGCGTTGGTCATGATGTTGTTTTTAATCCCATGAACGGCCAACGTCTTTCCTGCCAACATGGCCCGGTAACCAAATTGCGCAACGTCCTTTCCCGTTGGAAGCCGCTTGTTCCTGAACAACCGACTTCCATCCATCGATCCGGCAGCTGAAAACCCGGTTTCTGTCGGGCCCGGACACAATGTTGTGATGCTAATACCACTGCCTTTTACTTCATTGCTGACTGCTTCCGTGAAACTCAATACATAAGCCTTGGTTGCGGAATATACGGCCATGGTTGGCCCGGGTTGAAACGATGCCGTTGAAGCAACATTCATGATCCTTCCTACTCCGCGTTGTTGCATCTGCCGGAGATACAGTTTTGTTAAATGGGTGAGCGTTGTGATGTTCAATTGAATCATCCTGGATTCCTTATCCCAGTCCGTTTCAGCAAAGAATCCGAAGTCGCCAAAACCTGCATTGTTGATCAGGTAATCAACCTCAATATGCAGTCGGCTGGTTTCCGCATATACGTCCTGTGCTGCGTTGGCTTCGGAAAGATCCTTCTCTATCGTATAAACAGTTACCTGGTAAAATGCTTCCAGCTCGGTTTTTAAAGCATCCAACTTGGCTTTGTTGCGTGCAACCAGAACCAAGTTTCCTCCATTTGCAGCGTGGATTCTGGCCAATTCCAATCCGATACCATTGGTTGCGCCTGTGATCAGTGCGGTCTTGTTCATCGTATTTTGTTATGTTGGTCTTTGATTGTTTGCATTTTTTTCAGACCACAGTACGGAGCAAAGGTAATCCCAACAACGCTTGGAGCGCAGTCAGTCCCACCACCAGCAACCAGATCACAGTGAACCAGTGAACCGGCTTTACCGCTTTCCCTTTGGCAAAAAGCACGGCAAAAAGCGGAATAGCCTGCAGGGAATGGATGCCGAGGAAATGTGCAACGCGCAAATCGCCATACTGCAGACTCCAGTTGAGAAACGGAATGCCCTCGCTGCCGTCGGATGCACCGACGGTGTGCCTTCCATAGGCTGAAATGAAACCGCCGAACAGACTGAATACAACGAAAAGCAAAAGTCCGTTCTTCACAGCAGCCACGTACGAAGGAGATTCCTTGAACGCTTGCTGCCTGCGCAACTGCCACCACAGGCGCAGCGATGACAAGGTTGCCACCATAATAAAAACGCCCATCAGCGAGAAAATGGCGATGCCAATCGGAGATGAAGTGTTGAAATGCGATTGCTCACCGCGCAAAGCCTGCCCGGTAATGGCGATCTGCTCAAATCCGAGGCAAAGCACCTGCAGTCTGCTGTAGCGCCGGGCCTGTTTTTGGTCTTGCAGCATGGGCAGGAACCAGGCCATCGTCCAACTGAAGATGCCTATGCTCAGGGCAAATTTGATGGGTTTGATGACGCTGTTGAGGCCCAGTACCTGTTCGTCGTTAAACGGCGCATACACTGCCAGCAATAAAGCCAGCAGAAAATGAGCTGCTCCGAAAACCGCAAACAGGGGGTTGCGTTGGTAGAGTTCGCGCAGGGGTTTCATGGTTCTTAGTGCTGCAAAACTCCGGGGCAGATGCGCATTCGCCATGAAACCTTTGTTACAAAATTACTCCGCTCAGCGCTGCGATAAGCGTTTGCGGATGCGGCTGAGCGAGGGCCGTTCGATCCCCAGGCTGGCACTGAGATGGGTGAGCGAAATCCGTTGCATCAGCGCCGGATTCTCATTTACAAACTGAAGATAGCGCTGCTCCGCTGTTAGGAACAGAAACCCTTCAATCCGCTTTTGCAATCCACTCAAAACCGCTTCCGCTACCTTCCGGCCATAGCGCTCGAATACCTGGTAACGGCGATAGCCTTCCTGCATGTGCTCTTTCGGCAGACAAACCAAGGTGCAATGCTCGAGGCACTCCAGCCGGTATTGCGATGGCGTACCGTGCAGAAAACCGGCATATTCGGTGGCCCATTGGCCCTCGGCAACGAAATGCGTGGTGATATCGGCACCCTGCGGATTGGTATAAGCGCTGCGCAGCAATCCTTCGGCAACCCAGGCAATCTCTGCCTGAATCTGGCCTTCGGCGATGTACATATGCTTTGCAGGAAGCTTGCGCAGCAACAAACCGCTGCGGTACCATTCCAAAGCTACATGGTCAATCTCCGGACAGATCGCCTTCACTGCTTCTAAATGTGCTGATATCGGATCCATGAACGGCTAAGTTCAGAAAAAATACAGGTGTTTGGAATCGCTTTTCCTTGAAATACGATGACACTTCATTTTCTTCGTATGAACAGCTACCCCTGAAACCCCATATGGAAACCGTGATAAACTTGCGTAAAGCGCTGATTTTAAGCGTCTATGCAGTCGTTCTGAACCTGCTTGCCGTGCATGCGATCCAGGCGCAGACCCAAACCATCCGTGGCAGTATCGTCGACAAGGAAACGCGTCAACCGCTCTCCGGAGCCAGTGTGAAACTGGTTACACAAGGAGCCGACACAAGCCTGAAAGCCGTGGCCGATGCAAGCGGAGAATTCAGTATCGCTGGCATTCCGCTCGGCCGCCACAACCTCCTCGTTCAGCGCAATGAATACAAAGAACTGCTGTTGCAGAACATCGTCGTGATCTCCGGAAAGGAAGTGGTGCTGAACATCGAACTGGAATCTGAAATCCAGGCACTGGGCGCGGCCACCATAAAGGTCCGCCGACGCCAAACCGCCCTGAACAATGAAAATGCCTTGGTGAGCGGTCGTCTGTTTACGGTGGACGAAACCGATCGTTTCGCAGGCAGCAGGGGAGATCCGGCGCGAATGGCCAGCAATTTCGCCGGCGTGCAGGGAGCCGACGATTCCCGCAACGATATCGTGGTACGCGGCAACAGTCCGGCCGGTGTGCTCTGGCGCATGGAAGGCATCGATATTCCCAACCCGAACCATTTCGCGATTCCCGGTACTTCGGGCGGCCCGCTCTCCATCATCAACAACAAGATGCTCGCCAACAGCGATTTCTTCACCGGAGCCTTTACCGCCGAATACAACAATTCCACTGCGGGAGCCTTCGACCTGAAAATGCGCAACGGCAATACCCGCAAGCGCGAACACAGCACACAGTTCGGTCTTTTTGGCTGGGATGTGCTTACCGAAGGTCCTTTCAGCAAAAAAAGCAAGGCGTCCTACCTCGTGAGCTACCGCTATTCCACGCTGGCCATCTTCAATCTCCTCAATATCCAACTCGGAACCGATGCCGTACCCCGTTACCAGGACGCTTCCTTCAAACTCAATTTCCCTTTGAAGAAGGGGAATCTCTCGTTCTTCGGACTCGGTGGCGCGAGTACGATCGACATCCTCATCAGCAACCAGAAGGAAAGCAGCAGCGAATTGTACGGCGACGACGACCGCGACCAGTATTTCCGTTCCAATATGGGCATCGTGGGCGGCGTCTACACACGTCCGCTGGGCAATAAAAGCTACCTCAATGTCTCTGTCGCCGGCAGCCGCCAGGCGATACAGTCGTTCCATGAACTCGTATTCCGGCGCGCTACCGATACTTTCCTGCGCGACGGACTCCCGGCTTACCGCTACGAACTCGATTCGCTGGTTCCCAATCAGTACTATCGCTTCCTGACCAGCACACAAGGCACGCATATATTCATCAATACCAAATTCTCTTCCCGCCTGTCAATGCGCTACGGAGCGCAGATTACGCGCTACGGCTTCAATTTCCGCGACAGCGGGCGCAACTTCGATTTCGCCGATACAGGCGTGAACGGCAAATACTGGAAATGGTTCGACCGCTGGAACAGTGTCGGGTCCGGATTGATGCTGATGCCTTATGCACAATTAAAGTGGAAGCCGAATGTGCATTGGCAGGTGTCTTTCGGTCTCACTTCCCAGGTATTCCGCATCACCGAACAGCGCAGCGGGCAAGCGCATACCAGTGCCGATGCCATCCAACCGCGCCTGGGCATCCGGTACCAGATCAACCGCAGGTCGTCGGTCAACTTCGGCACCGGCCGCCACAGCCAGATTCAACCCGGATATGCCTACTATTACCTGCTTCCCGGCAATAAAACGCCGCATAACCTGGGCATGGGCCTGACCAACAGCAACCATTTTGTGCTCGGTTTCGACCAGGTAATCGGCAAGGACAAGCGTTTCCGGACGGAAGTGTATTACCAGCAACTGTCGAACATACCCGTCGGCCTGCGCTCCGGTGCTTTCAGCCTGGCCAATACCGGCAGCGGATTCAGCCGTTTCTTCCCCGATACCTTGCAGCATACCGGTACCGGGCGCAACTACGGCGTCGAATTCACCTTCGACAAAGCCTTTAACCGGGGTTATTTCTACATGTTGACCCTGAGCCTGTTCGAAGCCAAATACACCGGCAGCGACGGCATCGAGCGCAATTCAGACTTCAATACCAATTATGCTTTCAATGTGCTTTTTGGAAAGGAATGGAAAACCGGTCCGCGCAGCACCATCAACGTTGGGGGCAAGCTGACCATGGCCGGAGCGCGGCGTTTTTCACCCATGGACACCCTGGCCAGCATGCGGCA
>CANHTS010000043.1 GCA_947463435.1 Flavobacteriales bacterium
ACGCTGCTGTGCATCAGGTTGCTGATGGCAGCTGCATTGCCCTGTGCCAGATAACTGCGCAAGGTTTCAATATCGCTGTGCCCCGGCGCCAGTCCGAATATCGTATAGATGCCCGAAAAGAGCCACAATTTAACCAGTTGAAACATCTCCGTTTCGCTTTATTGTGCCAATTTTGTGCCAAATATAGACCTGTGCAGGCACCTCTGAGACATATTCGCTGGATACTCTTCGATTTGGACGATACACTGTGGGATTTCGAAGGGAATGCAGAGGAAGCGCTACAAGAGCTTTTTGAGCGCCATGGCCTGCCCGAACGAACCGGGAAAAGCGCTGCAGAGTTCATCGCCCACTATCAGCGCATCAACAAGGAATATTGGAGGATGTACGAATCGGGGCTGGTGGATAAACACCGTCTCCGCACCGGGCGTTTCACCGATGCCTTCCGCGCGGTAGGATTACCGGAATCGGAACACCCTGAGAATGCCTGGGAAGAGTATCTCGAAATCTGTCCGCTGAAAACGCGGCTCATGCCGGGTGCTAAGGAATTGTTGGAAACCCTGCACCCACATTACAGCATGGCCGTTGTAACCAATGGATTTGAAATCACCCAGCGCACGAAACTCGCGACATCCGGGCTTTCGGACTACTTTGATGCCGTGGTGAGCAGCGAGGCGATCGGGCATCCCAAACCTTCCCCGATCATCTTCCATCACGCCATGGAGCTGCTCGGCGCAACACCGGAGGCAACGCTCATGGTGGGAGACAATGCCGACACCGACATCCAGGGTGCGCGGGCAGCAGGATTGGAAACAGCCTGGTATTGCAGGCAACAGCCCATCGACAGCGCCGGACCGGAAGGAACCTACCTCATTTTCAATTTATCCGAACTGCCGGCCTTGCTCCGCTGAACGTCAAATCGATTGAGACCGTTTGCAGTAAGCGCGCTTTCACCGTAATTTGCAAATTATGAAGAAGTTTACCGCCGCATTGGGTCTGCTGGCCGTGGGGCTTTCCCTGCAGGCCAATGGAAGCTACAGCATCGTAGAAGATAAGAACAGCACCTTTTATGTACCGCACAGCGACTTTACCGACTGTACCATCCATATCCGTTCCAATATCACCGATTCACTGTTCATGGCCTATGAGCGCATTGAAGGGAACGTGCCATCCGGATGGGGAGCCAATCTTTGCGACAATGCCGTTTGCTACGGAGACCTTCATTCAACCGCCAATATGGCGCCTTTCAAGGCACCGGCTGAGGCTTTCCTGAAGATTACAGTAAACCCGATGGGCATTGCCGGAACCGCGGTTGTGAAATATGCAGTTTGGGATCTCAATAACCCGAATCAGCGCGACACGCTCACTTTCAATATTGTGGTATTCTGGGGTGCTTCTGCCGACCAGGCCGCGAAGGCACTTTCCGGCATGATCGGTCCGAATCCTTTTACTAACACACTGCAGGTATCCAATGCCGGTCTCGAGGCTGCCGATTACAGCATCTACGACGCCATGGGCCGCCAGGTGTTGAATTTCCGCATGGAAGCTTCCGAAATCCGCACACTTCCTCTTGAAGCCCTGCCCCGCGGTGTCTACATTCTCCGTCGTGGTGCCGCCGCTGTGCGTGTGATCAAAGATTGAGGAACACACAGCTTTCCTTACAGTCATCCATATCTTGGAGCTGAGTTTTGATTCCGGAGCCGGGTGGTTGTTGCCCATAGCAATGGGAGCCGGGCTCATCACCTGGTTACACTACCGCAAACACAGCCTTCGGGTAAACAACAGACCGCTTTTTTTTCTGCTGGGCGGATTGCGTTTTGTCGCGCTTTTCCTGGCAGGTGCCCTGCTTACCGGTCCGCAATTGCGCTTTCGGCAAAACGAAATCCGGAAGCCACTTCTGATTGTATTGAGCGACCGCAGTGCTTCCATTGCTGCGGCAGGAGATACGGCTGAAATCATTCGCTTCCTCAAAGACCGCCTGCCCGCTATCAGCGATAATTCCTTCGGTGAAAACACCCTGCGCATCGTTCCCTTCGGATGCGGCAAAGTCAGCGAAGCGTTTTCAGCTCCTTGTACAGACCTTGAAACTGCGCTGCAAGAAACAGAAGAGCGCTTTTCGGGACAGGCGATTGCAGCTGTCGTGGTGCTGAGCGACGGCATCGTAAACCGCGGCATGCATCCGCTTTACGCACCATGGCCTTTTCGTGCGCCATTGTACACCATGGGTTGGGGTGATACCCTTCCCGGCCGCGATTTGTTGCTCAGGAATGCATCGGCGCCGCGCATGGCTTTTATGGGAAACAGCATCAGCATAGAAGCCGATGTCAGTGGCGTGGGTTTTGAAGGAAGTAGCGTTCCGGTTACACTCAGCGAAAACGGTAAACCAATCGCAGTTAGTACGCTCATTCTGAGCGGCAATCCTCCCTATGCAAGGGTGCGTTTCAATGTCGAAACGAATGATCCCGGCATGCGGCATTTCAGCATTCAGGTTCCGGTGCAAGCCAAGGAAAGACATGCCGCCAATAACCGCACGGAAGTTTACGTGGATGTGGTAGATGAACGACAAAAAGTCGCCCTCGTCTTTCACAGTCCACATCCCGATATCGCTGCCATAAGGGAAGCGTTCGCATCGGCTCCGGCTTACACGCTCGAGGTGATGGATGCAGAGCAGTTTCTGCGCAGCGATCGCGGCGCTTATGACTTGATTATCTGGCACCAGCTGCCTTCGGCCGATCGCCGCATCCGCGAGGTGATGACGCAGCTGTTAGGCACGGGCACCAATATGTTGTACATTATCGGTGCGCAGACGCGGACAGACGATGGGTTGCGCGGGCTCGACCCGGCATTTGGGTTGCAGGCTGCACCGGGAAGGACCACCGAGGCCCTGGCCGCCTGGAACCCCGGTTTTACCGCTTTTGAAGCCGCGCCTGGATGGGCCGATGCACTGGCACAGTGGCCGCCGCTTACGGTTCCCTTTGGCAATTATACCGCCGGTGCCGGGCTTGAAGTGCTGGCCTGGCAGCGGATCGGATCGGTCAACACGCAAAATCCGTTGATAGCCTTCAGTTCCCGCGGGCAGCAGAAAACGGGTTGGATTTGCGGGGAAGGCATCTGGCGTTGGCGCATGCGGCAATATCTCCGCGACAAGAACCACGATCTGTTCGATGCTTTCTTTATGCGCCTGGTTCAGTACAGCGCCATCCGCATGAACCGGAAGCTCTTCACGGCCACCCCAACGCGTCGTTTGTATGCGAGCGGCGAGCCTGTTGTTTTTGAAGCCATGTTGCTGGATAAAACCCGCAATCCGAAACAAGGCCGGCAGATTGAACTCAGCACACGCGATGCAGAAGGCAGAACCCAACGCTGGAATATGAGTCCGGGTAAAATGGTATACCGCCTCGACGCCGGTGTTCTGCCACCCGGCGATTATACCTACGGGGCAGTGGTGAAGGAAAGCGGTGAAAAAGACAATGGCTCCTTTTCGGTTAGTGCCGATGCGCCCGAGCAGGCAGAACTCAAGGCCGATTGGACTTTGTTGCGCCAATGGGCATCGCGGCATGGCGGATTATTTGCGCCCTGGGCAGAAAGGGAAGGGCTTTTCAGGCAGATTAAGGAGCGAAACAAGGCTGGCGATATCATTCAGTCAGATATCACAGTGCGCAGCCTGATCGATCTCCCCTGGTATCTCGGCACAATCCTTTTGTTGCTTTGCACTGAGTGGGTTTTGCGTCGCCGGGCGGGGGGGTATTGATTTTTTTACACGAATCGCATTTGTTGATATCATTTTTCCTATCTTCGCAGCCCGTTTAGTAGCAATGCAACTCACCAAAGAATCTAAGAAGGAGATTTTCACCCGTTTCGGAGGAAATGAAGCCAATACCGGCAGCACCGAGGCCCAGGTTGCTCTTTTCACCGAGCGCATCAACCACATCAGCCAACATCTGAAAGGCAACAGGAAGGATTTTTCAGCCGAACTGAGCCTGGTAAAGTTGGTAGGCAAGCGCAGGGCGCTCCTGAATTATCTTGCGAAGCAGGATATCTTCAAGTACCGCGCGCTGATCAAAGAACTTGGAATACGCAAGTAAGCAAGCCTTACTTTTTAACACCTTACGAATGAGAAAAGCCCCTTTTCAAGGGGCTTTTTTTGTTCGAACCAAAACGATATGAGTAACATACACACCCTCCGATTTGATACCGGCGACGGTAAGATAATCGAACTGGAAACCGGCCGGCTGGCGCGTCAGGCGCATGGCAGCGTTGTGCTGAAGGTCGGTAACACCATGCTCCTGGCTACGGCTGTGAGCAATTACGATGCACGCGAAGGCATCGACTTCATGCCGCTGACGGTGGATTACCAGGAGAAGTTCGCCGCTGTTGGCCGCATCCCCGGCAGTTTCCACCGCCGCGAAGCCCGCCCCAGCGATTACGAAGTGCTGATCAGCCGCCTGATCGACCGCGCACTGCGACCGCTGTTCCCCGAAGATTATCACGCTGACACACAGGTGCTCGTGTACCTTATCAGCTCAGATGAGAACCATCTGCCCGATCACTACGCCGGTCTGGCCGCATCAACCGCCCTCGCGCTGAGTGATATTCCGTTCAACGGACCCATCAGCGAAGTGCGTGTTGCCCGCATCGACGGCAAACTGGCGATCAACCCGTTGAGAGACGAACTGGAACGCGCCGACATTGACATGATTGTTTCAGGTACCATGAACGATATCAATATGGTGGAAGGCGAAATGAGCGAAGTGAGTGAAGCCGATATGCTGGCTGCGATGCAGTTTGCCCATGAACATATCAAGATTCAGTGCGCCAAGCAGCTTGAACTCGTTGAAATGGCCGGCGGCCGCAAGGTGCGCGAATACAGCCATGAAGTTAACGATACAGAACTGCGCGAGCAGGTTATCAGTGCTTGCACGCCTGAAATCCGCGCCGTGGCAGAAAGCGGTAAGCCCAAAGCCGAACGCCGCGATGCTACCCGTGCCATCCTGGATAACTACCTGCTGCGTTTTGAAGGCGCAGAATATGCTGACCTGAAGAAAACCCTCACCAAGAAATA
The DNA here is from genome assembly GCA_947463435.1 of Flavobacteriales bacterium. GTDB lineage: Bacteria > Bacteroidota > Bacteroidia > NS11-12g > UBA955 > REEB481. The sequence continues at coordinate 5,060 of CANHTS010000043.1, forward strand.
CTTCCACGAGGCCGAATACTATGCGATGCGTGCGATGATCCTGGATAGTGGCAAGCGCCTCGACGGCCGCAACGCGACCCAGATCCGCCCCATCGACTGCATTACCGATTACCTGCCTGCCGCCCACGGTTCCAGCGTGTTTACCCGCGGCGAAACCCAGGCGCTGGCAACTGTAACCCTTGGCGGTAAGCTCGATGAGCAGCTGCTCGACAGCCCCATGCTGCACGGTTACAGCCGTTTCATGCTCCACTACAACTTCCCGCCTTTTAGCACCGGCGAAGCCCGCCCGATGCGCGGAACCGGTCGCCGCGAAATTGGTCATGGTAACCTGGCCCTGCGCGGTCTGAAGAAAATGATGCCCGCCGACTATCCGTATGTGGTGCGCATTGTGAGCGATGTACTTGAATCGAATGGTTCCAGCTCCATGGCCACCGTTTGCTCCGGCAGCATGGCGATGATGGATGCAGGTATTCCGCTTCCCAAGCCCGTTGGCGGCATCGCCATGGGTCTGATCACCGATGAAGGCAGCGACAAATACGCCGTATTGAGCGATATCCTCGGCGATGAAGATCACCTCGGCGACATGGATTTCAAGGTGATTGGAACCCGCGATGGTATCACCGCCTGCCAGATGGATATCAAAATCCACGGCCTGAAATGGGAAATGGTTTCCAAGGCGCTCCAACAAGCGCGTGAAGGCCGTTTGCATATCATTGGTGAAATGGAGAAAGCCATCACCACAGCACGCGCAGATTACAAGTCGTTCGTGCCGCGCATCGAAGTGGTGAAGATCGACAAAGAATTCATCGGTGCCGTGATTGGCCCGGGTGGCAAGCATATCCAGGAACTGCAGCGCGATACCAATACCACCATCTCGATCGAAGAGAAAGATGGCATGGGCATGGTTGAAATCATGAGCAAGGATGGTGAAGGCATGCGCCGTGCACTTGAGAAAATCCGTGGTATTGCTACCATGCCCGAAGAAGGTCAGATTTATCAGGGTACCGTGAAAACGATTACCGATTTCGGTGCATTCGTTGAAATTCTGCCCGGTAAAGACGGACTCCTGCACATCAGCGAACTGGCCTGGGAACGCGTTCCAAGCATGGAAGGTGTTTTCACCGAAGGTGATAAGATCGAAGTGAAACTGATCGAAGTCGACAAGAAGACCGGTAAATACCGCCTGAGCCGAAAGGCCTTGTTGCCGAAACCTGAAGGTTGGGTAGAACGCGAACCGCGCGAACAACGCGACCGTGGTCCCCGCCCTGATCGCGGCCCGCGCAACGACCGCAACGACCGCGACCGCAATCGCGACCGTGGCCCACGTCCGCCGCGTGAACACAACGATTGATTCAATTGAATACAAAGAAAAAGCCCGTCAAATCGACGGGCTTTTTTTATGGACTGATATCCGTTGTGGCTGCTTGTCGTGTGTGATTCAGTTTTCGGGGTCGAAACCGAATTCAGCCACCCAGTAAAAGTATTCGCCTTTGCGGTGCCAGGTGCCGGTGATGACGGAAGTGCCGAGTTGGCTGATGCGCAGGTTTCCTTTTACATCCTCCCGTTGATCGCTCGATTCGAGTTCAGCCGCCTGACCGCTGAAATGATGCCCGTCTTCTGCGAAGAGTTTCAGTAAACCGCCTTCCATGGACGCACCGGGCAGCCAGTCGAATGTAAGCAGGCTGCCGCCGCTCATATGGCCCTGGATGGCCGCGGTGTAAATGGTTTCATGGGCGTGTGCACCATAATTGTCGAGCGCCGATTTGCTGATCCATACGACATGACCTTTGAATGTTTTGTTGTTACTCATACTGCAAAGTTGGCCCGCGCCCCGGCGCTGCTGCATGACCGCAATCAGTAAAAACACGGAAATCTGTCAGGATTGGCGCGCCTGTCCTAATTTCGGAACCATGAAAACGGTCTTGGTGACAGGGAGCAATGGATTACTCGGGCAGAAGCTGACGGATTTGTACCGCGGCGTGGCAGACCGCAAACTGGTAGCCACGGGCAAAGGGCCGAGCCGTCATCCGGCCAACGATTTCATTTACGAATCGCTTGACATCTGCGATCCGTATGCGGTAGAAAAGGTGCTCGATGCACATCGGCCGGATACCATCATTCACACCGCCGCCATGACCAATGTGGATGCCTGTGAAGCCGACCAGGCCGGTTGCGATGCCCTGAATGTGGAGGCGGTGCGTTCACTTGCCAGCGCCGCAGACCAGCGCAATTGCCATTTCATTCACGTGAGTACCGACTTTATCTTCGACGGTGAAGCGGGCCCTTACAGCGAAGAAGCATTGCCTGCGCCGTTGAGTTATTACGGCCACAGCAAGCTGAAAGGCGAGGAAATCGTGCGCAGCGTTTGCCGCGATTGGGCCATTTTGCGTACTGTTTTGGTGTATGGCCGTGTAGCCGATATGTCGCGCAGCAATATCGTGCTCTGGGCGCGACAGGCCTTGGCTTCCGGACAGCCTTTTCGCGTGGTGAACGATCAGTGGCGCACACCGACGCTGGCGGAAGATCTGGCGCAAGGCTGCAGGCTGGCAGAGTTGCATCATGCACAAGGTATTTTTCATATCAGCGGAGAAGAACTCATGTCGATCAGTGAACTGGTTCGGCGCGTGGCAGCCCATTACGGTTATAGCGCTGCGCAGATGGAAGAAGTGAGCAGCAATACCTTGAACCAGGCTGCGCGTCGCCCGCCGCGTACCGGCTTTATCATCGAAAAAGCCCGCCGGGAATTGGGTTACGAACCGCATAGCCTGGAAGCGGGTTTGCGTTTGCTGGATGCCTTTGAACAAACGATGCAGCAAGGGTTATGACGCGCATTCCGCAGGCTTTTGAAATCCATACGCCCCGCCTGCTCCTGAAGCCTTACGGGCGCTCAGATGCGCGGGAACTGCTGACAATGATTGACCGCAACCGCTTCGACCTGCTCGACGCTTTTCCGGTGATGATCAACCAATTGAACAGCATCAGCGACGCACGTGCGTGGATTGCCGGGCGGAGCAGCCAACACGCCATGGGGCAAGGCATTGCCATCGCCATGCGCCTGCGCCATTCGCAGGTATTGGCCGGTTATCTGGGTATCCTGAACCTGGATATGCGCGTTCCGAAATGTGAAATGGCCTATTTCGTCGAGCAATCGCTGCGGCGTCAGGGGATGGCTGAAGAAGCCTTGTTGGCCGGTTTGCGTTGGGCGATTGGCTGCATTGGATTGCAGAAAGTGCTGTGCAGGGTTGATCCGGCGAATGAGGCCAGTCTGCGTCTCCTGGAAAAGATCGGTTTTGTGCGGGAAGGCCTGGTGCGTTGCGATTACCGGAGCGGGCATGGCCATACCGGAGATTGCGTGTACATGGGGCTGCTCGCTTCCGATTTTATGCGTGCAAATAGCGCTTGATGATGCTTTTATCGAGATTACCGGAGCCTTTTCCCGAATAAAGGCATTCCTTGAGGTATTTCAACGCGATGCCGATTTGATTCTCCACTGTTTTCACGGACAAATCCATCAGGGTTGCGATTTCGCGGTGGCTGAGCTGTTCTATTCTGCTTAAAAGAAAGATTTGCCGGCAGCGCAAGGGAAGGCGATCGATCAGACGGCTAATCAGGGCTTCGGTTTCTGCGGCGCTGAGTTTTTCGGTGATATCGGCGCTGATGGGTTCCGGGAAATCATCGTCAGCTTCGCTTTCCCACATCAGACGTGGCTTTTTGAGGTGGTTCAGGCAGCGGTTGCGCACGGCGGTAAAGAGATAAGCGCGTAGGCTGTTGTCGAGTTGCAGGGTGTCGCGGCGTTGCCATACGGCCAGAAAGGCATCGTTCACGAGTTCTTCCGCATCGTCGCGGTTGCGCACGATGTTGACCGCGAAATGCAGGAGGCCGGGTTGCAGACTGCGGTACAGGGTTTCCAGGCTTTGGTATGGTTCCCGGGAAGTCACAGCCTGCAAAGGAAGCGTTTTCGGTTGTTCAGTTGGCGTCGCTCAGGAATTGGATGCGCATCAGCTGCAACTCCTCAATGCTGAATTCGCCTTCAAAATGCTTGAGTGCTTTCTCGAGGTTGTCTTCTTCCGTGCTCCTGAAATACGTGAAGATCTCGTCTTGCAGGTCTTCGTCGAGGAACTGGTTGATGAAATAACGGATGTCAAGGCGGCTGCCGGAGCTTACAATGGCGTCGAGTTCGTGGATCAGTTCAGGCAGCTCCATTCCCAGGCTGCGCGAAATATCCATCAAATCGTTTTTCTTGTCGATGTTCTGGATGATGGCGGCCTTCTTGCCCGATTTTTCCGAACTGGCCTTCAATACAATGTCTTGCGGGCGTTCGATATCGTTGGCTGTGACGTATTGCGCGATGTACTCCACAAAAGACTGCCCGAATTTCAGTGCCTTGTTGCGGCTTACACCGTTGATATTACACAACTCATCCAGCGTAATCGGGAATTTAGTGGCCATATCTTCCAGGCTGGGATCCTGGAAAATCACATACGGTGGCTGGTTTTTCTCCTTGGCTACCTTGCGGCGCAGATCTTTCAAGTGACCGAAAAGCACTTCATCACAAATGCTTTCCAATTTGAAGTTTTCAAAATCTTCCTCGGTTACATTTTCGAATTCGGTGTCGACAGCCATCTCATGCGTTACCGGCTTAGTGAGGTACGCTTCGCCGACTGCTGAAAGGCTTATCAGTCCGTATTTCTCGATGTTCTTGTTGAGGTAACCATTCACCAGGGCCAGGCGAACGATACTTTTCCAGAAAACCTTGTCGCGTTCTTTCCCGGCACCGAATTCCGGCAATTTGTCGTGCCCGTAATCTTTCACCGAATCGGAACGCTGCCCGGAGATGAAATGAACGATATGGTTGAAGCTGAATTCACCACCGATGGTCTTGGTCAGGCGCAGGGCCAGTGTCATTTCAGCCGTAACATCCTGCTTGGGCTTGGGATGGCGGCAGTTATCGCACATGCCCATGCAGTCTTTCTCCTTAAAGCTCTCTCCGAAGTAATGGAGCAGAAGCTTGCGTCGGCATTGGGCCGATTCGGCAAACGCGGCAGTTTCGGCAATCAGCAGACCACCGATTTCCTGTTCTGCGACCGATTTATCTTTCATGAACTTCTCGAGTTTCTCGATATCGTTCGGGTTGTAAAACAGGATACAGTCGCCTTCCATGCCATCGCGGCCGCCGCGGCCTGTTTCCTGGTAATATCCTTCCAGGCTCTTGGGCACATCGTAGTGAATAACGAAACGCACATCGGGTTTATCGATACCCATGCCAAAAGCAATGGTAGCCACGATCACATCTACTTCTTCCATCAGGAATTTGTCCTGGTGTGAGGCGCGTGTCTTCGCATCGAGGCCAGCATGGTAAGGAAGGGCTTTGATGCCATTGACCTTGAGCATTTCGGCAACTTCCTCCACTTTTTTGCGGCTCAGGCAGTAAATGATGCCGGAGCGGTTGCTGCGCTGCTTGATATAGGTGAGGATTTCCTTGTGTACGATGTCTTTCCGCCCTTTGGGTTTCACCTCGTAGTAGAGGTTGGAGCGGTTGAACGACGATTTGAATACCTTGGCGCCCATCATGCCCAGGTTTTTCTGGATATCGAGCTGTACTTTGGGCGTGGCAGTGGCGGTAAGTGCCATCACAGGCACATCGTCCACTTCTTTCACCATTTGGCGGATGCGGCGGTATTCCGGGCGGAAGTCGTGCCCCCACTCTGAGATACAATGCGCTTCATCAACGGCCACGAAGGAGATATTTGCCTTCCGCAGTAGTTCGATGGTTTCATCTTTCTTGAGTGTTTCGGGCGCCACATACAGCAGCTTGGTATTGCCGGCGAGGAGATCCTCCACCACCGTGGTGAGCTCGCCTTTGGTCAGGGTGCTGTTGAGGAAATGCGCCAGACTGCTCTGGTTGGCAAAGCCCCTGATATTGTCCACCTGATTCTTCATCAGGGCGATGAGCGGTGAAATTACGATGGCTGTTCCGGGAAGCATGACTGCCGGAAGCTGGTAGCATAGTGACTTACCGGCGCCTGTGGGCATGATAACGAAACAATCTTCCCCCGCCAGTATGCTGTTGATTACAGCTTCCTGATTGCCTTTAAACCCCTCAAATCCAAAAAAGTCCTTCAGGGCTTTTCTGGCGTCCATTTTCTCTGCAGTGGCCGTCACGTTTTGCTTAACTGATTGATGTTTTAAAATTAACACAAATCTCTCCATAAATGCTTGGCAGGAAAAAAATAATTTTGCCCTTTCATGTCCGAGTTACCGACAGAACAACAGGAGCGCATTATCGGCTTTGGCCGCGAGGCGGTAGAGGCAGAACTGCAATCGCTTGCCGTGCTGCCGGAACGCATTGGCAGCCATTTTGCGCAGGCGGTGGAGCATATCCGCCATTCCGATGGGCGCTTGATTATCAGCGGTATCGGCAAAAGCGCCATCATAGCCCAAAAGATCGTGGCAACCTTGAACAGCACCGGCACGCCCGCAGTCTTTATGCACGCGGCCGACGCCATCCATGGCGACCTCGGTCTGATACAGTGCAACGATACCGTTCTGCTGATATCGAAGAGCGGGAATACGCCCGAGATCAAGGCGCTCATTCCGCTCATTCAACGCTTCGGCAATCGTTTGATCGGGATGACCGGAAACGGGAACAGCGAGTTGGCCCGCGCATCCGATCTCTTGTTGGACGTGGAAGTTGACCGGGAAGCTTGTCCGAACAACCTTGCGCCGACTACCAGCACAACGGCCCAATTGCTTATGGGTGATGCCCTGGCTATCGCCTTGTTGAAGCTGCGCAATTTCAGTTCTGAAGATTTCTCGCGTTACCATCCGGGTGGTTCGCTCGGGCGGCAGCTGTATCTCACAGCAGGAGAAATCGCTGCGCGGAATGAGAAACCGGCGGTTTCACCCGATGCCCCGGTACGCGATGTGATAGGTGAGATCACCGGCAAGCGCCTTGGAGCCACTGCAGTAACCGAAGGCGATAAATTGGCAGGAATCATCACCGATGGCGATATTCGCCGGATGCTTGAAAAGCACAGCGACCTGAGCGCCATCAGGGCCGCCGATATCATGAGTTTATCCCCCTTCACTGCGCCGGCCGATATGTTGGCCGTGGCCCTCGCTGAGCAGATACGCGAACGTAAAATATCGCAGGTTATCGTGCTGGATTCAGGTAAATATGTTGGTATAGTGCATATTCACGACCTGAACAAAGAGGGTATTTTTTAAAAGGAGATGGATAAAAGGAACGCATACGTGGTCATTATGGCCGGGGGAATAGGCAGCAGGTTCTGGCCGCTGAGCAAACGCGCACTGCCCAAACAATTCATCGATTTCCTGGGAACAGGTAAATCGCTCATCCGCCATACCTATGAGCGCTTCGCCAAACAGTTCGATCCGTCGCATATCTATGTGGTAACCAATCAGGATTATGCATCCCTCGTACAGGATCATCTTCCCGAAATCGGCAATGAACAACTGCTCATTGAACCTTCAGCCAAAAATACCGCTCCCTGCGTTGCGCTGGCTTCCTACCATATTGCCTCGCTTAACCCCGATGCGGTGCTTGTGGTGGCGCCAAGCGATCACCTTATTCTGGATGAAGCCGCCTTTCAAGAACGCATCGAAGAAGCTGTGACCTTCGCTTCCGGCAACCAGATACTCTGTACGATGGGTATCGAGCCTACGCGCCCCGACACAGGTTACGGCTATATCCAGTACAATACCATTCCAGCGGAAGGGAATTTTCACGAAGTGCGTCTCTTCACCGAGAAGCCGACGCTCGAAATCGCCAAGACCTTCGTGGAAAGTGGCGAATTTCTCTGGAACTCCGGGATCTTCATCTGGAGGGCCGACAGCATTATCCGCGAATTCGCGGAGCATCTTCCCGATATCGCTGAACATTTCGACCCCTTGCGCGAAGCCGGCAGCGGTTTTCCGGAACCGGCTACCGTGGAAGCGATTTACGGACTTACACGCAGCATTTCGATCGATTACGGTATCCTGGAAAAATCAGCCAATGTGTATGTGTTGCCGGCGAGTTTCGGCTGGAGTGACCTCGGTACCTGGAAATCACTCCACGAAATCAGCGAAAAGAATGAACACCAGACCGCCGTTATCGGAAAACGTGTAATGACTTACGATAGTTCCGGATCACTGGTCTTCAACCATACCAACCGACTCGTGGTTATGCGCGGTGTTTCCAATCTCGTGGTCGTGGATACCGGCGATGTGCTGCTCATCATGGAACGAGACAGCGAACAGGAACTGCGTCAGGTTGTGACCGATGTGCAGGGCCTGTACAAAGACCGCTATTCTTGATCCGATCGTTTAGTTCCGGCGCAATACGAAGGTAGCCTTGTCTTGCGCGTCGTACAATCGCAGAATTCCGCCTTTGTAACGGCGGTAGCGCACAGACGACATCAGGCTTTCCTGGACATTGGTTTCGTATGCGCTGTCGCAGTTCAGCAACGTCATCTTAACACTGTGAAAGTGTACGCCGCCCTTGGGTGTAATTGCGTATTTGCCCAGGATCGAATTGCATCCGCTGTTTCCGCGAATAGATGAATCATAGTTGTTGAACACCAGAAAAGGGTTGCCGGAAGACAATACGGTGTTTCCCGGTGGCAAACCGTTTACTGTTTCTATCGACCATACTGTGGGGACGGCATCATCGTTGATGATGAATTTCTTCTGCCCGCCGCAGGCTGCGACCAAAATGGCCATGGCGAACAGGGCCGGTAATCTTCTGTGGTTGATGCGGATCATGGCAATTGATGAGCGCGAAGTTAGTCTCTTACCGTAGTTTATTTAGTAAATAATCAATTGGAAGCAGTGGGCAAAAGTATCAGTTTGCCGCTTTTTGTTCCATTTTTTAGCAAAATCCGCACATAGTAGATTCCTGCGGGGTATTGACGCAGGTCCATTTCGATGGCAGACTTTTCCCGCATGTCGATGCGCTGCAGGATCTTGCCGTTTTGGTCGCAGAAGAACAGAAACCCGGCCGGGCCGCGTGTTTCGACCTTCAGGATGCCGGGGCAAGGATTGGGATAGAATTTCCAGGCCCATTCGATCTGTGGCGCAGAAGGCTGTTGCAAGCTGTCGGTATTCGCGGGTCCGTCACCCAGGCTGAGGCTGTCTCTGCCGTTGGGCTGTACCCAGGCGATCACGGTATCCCGCAGGTCTTCCTTCGCGAGGCCGAGCGCCGCCACACCGGGTTCGCAGGAAGGCATGGAACTGAAATCGCGGATCAGGCGCACGAGCAGGTTGTTGAGCAGCTCTACCTTATAACTGTCGGTGCTGGGGGCGATATGGTCGCCGCCGATACCGCTGTGGTTGGTGATGAAGGTATAGGTTCCGTTGGTTGCGAGGGCCAGGCTGCGCATGAGGTATTCGGCCGGTTTGTTGATGCCGCTGGCGGTGATGGGAATAATCCGCACGCCCATCGCCGCTGCCTTGGCGGCGGCAAGTTGCATGCGGCGCACACTGGCTGAATCGGCATGGGGTGGCGCATCGAGCACGAGAAAAAGCAGGCGGGTGCGGGCTTCGGAAGACCATTCCATCGTGTTGAGCGCCTGCTCCAGGCCCTCTTCTACTGCTTCGGGTGCGTCGCCACCACCGCTGGCGCCTTGTGAACGGATGAAGTTCATGGTTTGGGAAGTGTTGGCGCTGAGCGGACTGTTCCTGAAGAGGTATTCATCGCCGTGGTCGCGGTAGAATACGGCGCCGGTGCGGAGCTTGAGTCCGCTTTCGGCCGAAGCGCGTTTGATTACGTCGTCGAGTTCCTGCTTGAGATAGGAGATTTCGTCGCCCATCGATCCCGTGGCATCCACCACAAATACGATATCGGCAGCCAGCGGGGTTTCGCAGGGAACATCCATCTGGAGGTAATTCATGCCTTCGGCAATCGGCATCACGTAGTCGGTTTTGGTTGTGCGGCCTTTGTATTCGGCGCGGATGGCAGCGGGTTTTTCCGCGTTGCTTCCGTTCACGCCGTTCCAGAGTTCGGCCTTACCGGTGGGATCGCTTTTGGCTTCCCAGAGGATATTGCCGCGGCGATCGAGCAAGAGCACACGGGCATCGCAAACGGGGCGGTTGGCCTGGTTGATGAGTTGCACGCTGTAGCGCTCGCGCATGCGGAAGCGCCAGGTTTGGGCATACACGGCAAAGGTGCCGCTGTCGAGGTCTTCCCAGAGTTTCCATTTGCTGAAATCGTTGATTTCACCGGCGGTGAGCAAGCCGGCGCGCGGAGCCGGTGCGCCGGGTCTTTCATCACCGGAACGCATCATGGTCCGGGAAATTTTGTGCACGGCATCGGAAGTCGGCGTGATGAGAGGGATGTCCATCGGCGCATCGGGAGGTTCTATGGATGCGGCGCGGTCTTCGTGGCTTTCAACAACAGAAACGTCCATCAGCCTTTCACGGACGGGTGCCGGCGCCGCGGCGGGTTTTCCGCTTGCATTGCGGCTGACGGCCACATGTTTGTACACACGCGGGGAGTGAAAGGCGCTGCCTTCCCCTTCGAGGTCTTTTTCCATGCGTGCAAGCGGAATGGAGAAGACGGTCAGGCTGTCGCCCGGGCGGTAGCGCATGGTATAGCTGTGGTAATGGGCGGTGTGGATTTGCAACTGGGTACCGAGGCTGGTATCGATGCTGATGCAGAAGCGGCCGAG
>CANHTS010000044.1 GCA_947463435.1 Flavobacteriales bacterium
AGTTTGGTATTTCCATTTACCAGTTGCGGCATGTGGCCAGGGTGGTGCGCAGCCTGAACATCCATGTGGAAGGATTGCACATGCATACCGGCAGCGATATCCTCGATGCCGATGTGTTCCTGCGCGGGGCCGAATTGTTGTTCGAAGCAGCTTGCGAATTCTCCGAACTGCAGTTTATGGATTTTGGCAGCGGATTCAAGGTTCCGTATAAGGACGGCGATGTGGTTACCGATATCGAAGAGATCGGGGCCAAAATAGCCGTGGCCTTTAAAGAATTCTGCGCGCAATACGGCCGCGAGCTGGAACTTTGGTTTGAACCCGGAAAGTTTCTGGTGAGTGAAGCCGGATCCTTGCTGGTGGAAGCCAATGTGGTGAAACAAACCACTTCGACGGTATTTGTGGGAGTGAACTCGGGGCAGAATCACCTCATTCGGCCCATGTTCTACAATGCCTATCACCATATCATCAACCTCAGCAATCCGGGCGGAACGCCGAGGCTGTATTCCATCGTGGGGTATATCTGTGAAACCGATACCTTCGGTTACGACCGCAAGCTGGAAGAGGTACGGGAAGGGGATATTCTCTGCATTTGCAATGCAGGAGCCTACGGTTTCAGCATGGCCAACCAGTACAATTCGAGGCCCAGGCCGGCCGAAGCGATGTGGCTGGACGGCGAACTGCACCTGATACGCCAACGGGAAAACTGGGAGGAAATGCTCCGCAGTCAGGTTGAACTCGACGACCTGAAATAAAAAAAGCCCTGTGAAATTCACAGGGCTTTTTTCTTGGACGCAGTTTATGCTTATTCCAGCACGAAGGTGTTCTTCTGACGGATTACATTGTCAGACCAAAGTTCCACCGTGTATTTGCCTTTTTTGAAGGCAGCCTGGCTGAAATAGAGTTTGATTTTTTGATGGCCACCGTCGAATACGATGGTTTCTTTGAGTGAATAGACGTCACTCTTGTCCATCAGCTGGGTGGTATTCTTAGAGAGCACTTCACCTTCCGGGCCAATAATGCGGATTTTCACTTCCTGTTCGATGGGCTGTTCAACCAGCGGATTTTCAACGATATCGAAAGTGATTTTCAATTTTTCAACCTGCTTTGACTTGAAGGTCTCTTCCTGAGCGCCTTTTACCGTGCGGATGCCGTAGGAGAGAACCGGGCCAAATTGGGCAGCACGACCTTTTTCGATGACGCCGCGCATGGAATTGTTTTCCTGTTCCAGGGCACCGCGCGCCTGACGTTCGTTTTCAACGAGGCGCGTCTGTGCGTCGCGTTCGTCTTTTACCTTGCTGATATAGGTCTGGAGTTCTTTGATCTGCGCTTCTTTAGAAGCCAGTTCAGTTTTGAATTTAGCCAGCTCTGCCGGAGTCATGCCTGACATTTGGCGCTGTAATTCCTTGATACGCGCCAGCAGTCCCATTTCTTTCGACATGCGGGCGTTGTTATCGGTTTCGAGCTCCTGGATTTTTCCTGCCATACGTTGGTTTTCTTCCTGCATGGCAATCATCATCTCAACAGAATCGCGCATGCCGAGCAGTACTTTCTGCAGGCTATCGCGCTCGCTCACGGCTTTGTCTTTCTCCACGGCTGTTTTGGCCGCTTTTTGATGCTGAACAAATTGAAAAGCGTTCCCGCCCATACTTCCTGCCAAGCCGACACCGAGAATGGCTGCTAATACGTTACGATTCATTGTAATCTGCGTTACGCAAACTTACCAATTAATTAGTTGTTAAGCATCTCCAAAACACCCGATGGTTGAATGGAAGGGTGCGTGACCCGTTGTTTTTTGTCGATAAGTATTCCGGCAGGCAGTTTAACCACATGCAATTTGTCGTGGATATGCCTGGCACTGAACCCCATATTCCATCGTGCGCTGTAGTATTGGTTGAACCTTGCCACCCATTTCGGACTGTCACCGTAGTTCAGGCAAAGCACGCGTACGCCCTTCCTATTGTTGATAATTTTATTGATTGTTGCACTATCTGCACCGAAACGATCGTGCTTCGAGTTCCAGAAATAGATGTAAACCGATTCGCCGCGCAATCGCAGGATACTTGATTTTCTGACTTTCCCATTTTCGACCTTGCAGTAACGAAACCGTGGTATTTTCTTATCGATGCTGAGAGATTGCTCCAGACGCGCATCGTTCAGATAACGAATGGCAGCAGTTTTACCATGGGCGGGCAATGAGTCGATGCGGAAGCGTTTCAGTTCCCATTCAAACTCCGTTTTGCCTTCTTCTGACAGGACAATGGCGAGTTCAGATATAAGCGGTTTTCCCCATTCACCCACCAGGATTTCGTCGATTCCTGCTTCGTTATAGAGTCCGTTGCAATTCACATCCTTGAAGCCGAGGCGGAACGAATCGCTGCCATGCCGGATATCCGAAGCGAGGATATTCAGGCGCTGCTCCCTGAAACTGTGGTTGGCATCGGCAAACTTCTTCGTACCGCTGAATTTCTTGTAGAACTCATTGACCATATTCTTATAACTGAAGAAGGAATCGGATGGAAAGCGCGAAAGTCGCACAGCGTATTCGCCGCCTCCGGGAACGGCAGACGGAATGCGGATATCGATGGCTGTTCTATAGTAAACGGAAGTATCTGGCGGGCCGTCGTCGCTGAGGTCGAGGTTGTTGTTGCGGTCAACCCAAACAGGATGCGGCAGCTCGAGGCGTCGGTTGTTGCCCAATGCCATCAGCACATAACCGGGTGCAAACCCAGAAGTGGTGCCGCCGAAGAAAATGAACCCATAGGCAGTGTCTTTGCAACCGCGCATATCGGGCAGTCGGAGGGGTGCTTTCTGAAGCTGATCTCCGGCGCTGCCGATATTCCTGAATTCTTCAATCGGGTTTGTGTATTGAAAACAGGGGGCCACGAGCATGCTGCGCCCGAAACGGTCGTCGATGGCCCTGATCTTATTCTCCACGCGGAAGTTAGCGGGAGAGGGGGCTTGGGCAGAAAGCATACCGGCGGCCATATAGACCGCCGGAAGCAATAGAAGCTGTATTTTCTTAATCCCTTCCTGCATTCAGGAATTGCATCAGGAAATAGAGGAAGGTGAGGAGTGAACCAAATGCAGCCACCACATAGGTAAGTGCAGCCCATTTGAGGGAGTCTTTTGCACCTTCCAATTCGCGGCTGTTCACGATCCCGCGATCGCTCATCCAGGCCAGGGCGCGCTTGCTGGCATCGAATTCAACCGGCAAGGTTACCAATGAAAAGAGCATGATCGCACCGTAACAGGCGAGAATGATACCCAGAATAGCTTGTGCCGGGAAAGCACTGTACAATGCGCCACCAAGGAACAAAGAAGCAATCATCACGATATTCAGGATACGACCGCTGGCATTCTGTAACGGCACCAGCTTGCTGCGCAGTTGCAGCATGTTGTAAGCGGTTGCATGCTGCACGGCGTGTCCGCATTCGTGGGCTGCAACGGCTGCTGCGGCTGCATTGCGCTGATGGAAAACCGCATCGCTGAGGTTTACCGTCTTGTTCATTGGGTTGTAATGGTCGGTGAGTTCTCCTTCCACGTGAACGACTTTTACGTCGTAGATGCCGTGGTCGGCCAGCATTTTGCGGGCAACTTCCTCGCCGCTCATGCCGTTTTCAAGGTACACTTCGCTGTAATGCCTGAACTTGGAGCGCAGACGTGCCGATACCGCCATGCTCATGATGACGATAAGGACGGTTAAGATGATATATCCGATTCCCATATTGTGTTGATTATTTCGAAAACTTCCAGATCATCACCGCAATGCCCACCAGGAACATCAGGATGCTGATTTTGTTGATCCCGTGCATCATGCGCAGGTACTGACTTTTCTCGCCGCTTTCCTGTTTGCGGAAGGTGAGGTAGGAGATGAATTTGTCGATGATCATGGTTTGTAGTACAAGTATAACCTTTATGCAGGTTTTTGGTTGTGGCTTGCGTTTAAAGATGCCGATTGGCTGATGAAGCGTTCGAGTTGCTCCGCACCGCGCACCTTCTCGTCAAGCAACGCGAAATCAAGTACTTCCGTCATGTTGCTGACATAGTGGAAATGCAGGTCTCCGAGATAGGTTTTGGGAATATCCGCCACGTCTTTCCGGTTCGATTCACACAAAAGCAAATCGCTGATGCCGGCGCGTTTGGCCGCCAGTATCTTCTCTTTGATGCCACCGACGGGCAGCACCTTTCCGCGCAAGGTAATTTCACCGGTCATGGCCAGTTTCGGCCTTACACGGCGTTGCGTAAAGAGCGATGCAAGGGCTGTAAGTATCGTGATGCCGGCAGAAGGGCCGTCTTTGGGGATGGCACCGGCAGGGAAATGCACGTGCACATCCACTGCATCAAACAGCCTGGGGTCGATTTCCAGGCGGTCGGCATGTGCTTTAATGAAGGTGCGGGCAATGGTGGCGCTTTCCTTCATCACATCGCCTAGTTGGCCGGTGAGTTGCAAACCGCCCTTGCCCTGGGTGAGCGCACTTTCCACATACAGAACAGATCCGCCGCTCTGGCTCCAGGCAAGTCCGGGAACCACACCCGCGGTTTCATTGTTTTCGTAGGAATCGCGTTCGATTTTTTCGGCACCGAGGATGGATTCGACCGCTTCGGTGCTGAAGTTGCCTTTAGTCTTGCCATCCATCACCTTCATCTTCGCAGCGGCACGCGCCAGGGTGGCTATGCGTTTTTCCAGTCCGCGTACGCCGCTTTCCAGCGTATACTGTTCGATAATTTGCTCAATAACCTTGTCGTTCAGCTTTAAATCGCCTGCCTTAAGTCCATGTGCTTTGCGCTGTTTGGGGATGAGGTATTTCTTGGCAATCTGCAATTTTTCCTCCACCGTGTAGCCGGCCAGTTCGATAATTTCCATGCGGTCGAGCAGGGCAGGCTGTATGGTGTCGAGCGAATTGGCAGTGGCAATGAACATGGTACGGCTGAGGTCGTAATCCATCTCCACGTAATTGTCGTAAAACGTGGCGTTTTGTTCCGGATCCAATACTTCCAAAAGGGCCGAACTTGGGTCTCCGCGGAAGTCACGGCCGAGCTTGTCGATTTCGTCCAGCACAAATACCGGATTCGAAGAGCCTGCTTTCTTCAAGTTTTGAATCACCCGGCCGGGCATGGCTCCGATATACGTTTTGCGGTGGCCTCGGATTTCGGCTTCATCGTGCAAGCCGCCAAGGCTCATCCTGACATACTTTCTTCCCACAGCGCGGGCTATGCTGCGCCCGAGGCTGGTTTTTCCCACACCCGGAGGGCCGTATAAACAGATGATAGGACTCTTCAGATCGTCTTTCAACTTGATAACGGCGAGGTATTCCAGAATGCGCTGTTTGACTTTTTCGAGGCCAAAATGATCTTCGTCCAGAATCTTCGAAGCATGTGCCAGGTCGAAATTGTCGGCCGTAAATTCATTCCAGGGAAGATCGAGCAGCAACTGCACATAGTTCAAACCGACGCTGTAATCGGGCGATGCCGGATTGATGCGCATCAGGCGGTCGAGTTCCTTGTTGAATTGCTCGTGAACGGCTTTTGACCATTTCTTCTTATTGCCTTTTTCGCGCAGCGACTGGATTTCCTTATCCGGCGTATCCTGTCCGAGCTCTTCCTGTATGGCGCGTATCTGTTGCTGCAGGAAGTATTCTTTCTGCTGCTTGTCGATGTCTGTGCGCACACGGTTTTGAATCTGGTCTTTGAGTTCCACCATCTGCAATTCCTTGCTCAGGTGTTCCAGCACCATAGCGGCGCGTTCCTTGAGGTTCTCGCAAGCTAGTATGGCCTGTTTTTCATGGACAGGCAGGTTGAGGTTGCTGGCGGTAAAATTGACCAGGAAGGAATGGCTGTCGATATTCCGGATAGCCATGCCCGCTTCGCTGGGAATATTCGGTGAGAGGTCGATGATCTGCAAGGCGATTTCGCGGATCGAAGCCATGATGGCTTTGAATTCCTTGTCTTCCCGCTGCCTGGGTTCTGTTACCGCCTGGGCTTTGGCGCGCAGATAGGGTTCGGTTTGAACCACTTCTCCAACCATAAAGCGCCTGCGGCCCTGGAGTATCACGGTTGTATTGCCGTCGGGCATACGGAGCATTCGCACGATGTGCGCAACGGTACCCATTTGGTAGATATCACCAATCTCCGGATCTTCCATACTGCCATCCAGCTGGGCGCATACACCGATAATCTTATTGGACTTATTGGCATCGCGTATGAGCTTGATACTTTTATCGCGTCCGACGGTGATAGGAATCACTACGCCGGGGAAGAGTACCGTGTTGCGCAAGGGAAGTATAGGCAGTTGATCCGGAATTTCTTCGCGGTTCATTTCATCTTCTTCCTGCTTGCTGAACAGGGGAATGAGATCGTTGTGGCTCTCGTGCTCGGAATCTTCGCTGATGAGATATTTCACTTGGTTCAAATCAAACATGGAAACTGGGCTGTGATGACAAGGAACGTGCCATACGCTTCCTGGCTCTTTCCATTAAAGTCTGTGGCAGAATAATGGCAGATTACGCCGTTTTCAAAGCGGCAACACCTGTCATTTTGGCCGAATTGTATTTAGCAAGAGGAATAAGTATTCGTGCCGATTCTCAGTAAGCTCAGCTAAAAAGCCACTTAAAATGGTCAGTTCAATGCCACAAAGCGCGCTTTTTAATGGACAAGTAAGGGTGGAAATCAAATTCCGGTTTGTCAGTTTGGATCTATCTGAGCAAATTTGCAGTGAAATTCAGACCCTATGAAAAGATTCTTCAATTACACCTTCGCGCTTGCAGCGGCCGGCCTTAGCCTGCTTGCAGCCTGCTCCGACGACCCGGAAGTAAAGCCGAAACCCACCCTGACCTTCAACACCGGAACCGGTTACACCTTCCAGGATGGCCGTCAGGAGAACACTGCACGCCTTAAGTTTGGCGTTGTAAGCACTGCTCCTTCAGGAACCAAGTTGAAGCAGCTTGTAATCAAGCTCAGCACCAATGGCGGTGTTGCTGCAACCCTGAAAGACACTGCACTGAACGGATCTTCCCTCAATTGGGATTACAACTTCATCGTAAACGGTGCCGTGAACGACAAGCTTACCCTTTCTTTCACCGTAACTGCTGACAATGGCGAATCTGACACCAAGTCAATCACCATCACCATCATCGCTCCTGTTGAAGCGCTTGGTGAAATCGCCGGTCAGGAAATCAACAACATCATCGGCCCGCTGAAAGGTGCTTATGACCTTGAAGGTGGTGTACAAGTAGGTGCAACTGAGCCCGAAGGAACTAAAGACCTGAAAGACCTCACCACCGCAACCACCAGCAATACCCACAAATTCAGCCAAAGCTGGGGTTCCGGCAACGGTTCACAGTTTGTGCGCGTAACTGCAGCCGACTACGACAATTCGCTGAACACCCTGCAGCTTGCTGATCTCTGGACTGCAAAAGCTTCAAGCGCTGCTGCCACCATCACCAACATCGTAAAAGACGACGTTATCCTGGTGCGCTCAGGTCAGGTTTCCAGCACCTATCCTTTCTTCCTGATCAAGGTTACCGACGTAACGCTTACTACCGGCGACAACAACGACAAAATCGCATTCAAGTACAAGAAGAAGCCCTGAGCTTTCTCCACACTTGAATCAAAAAAAGCCCTGTGAAAACCACAGGGCTTTTTTGTTATTTGCAGGACACAATCTACTTGTATCATGAAACGCATTGCTGTTTTGACTTCCGGTGGCGATTCACCGGGAATGAATGCCTGTATCCGCGCGGTAGTCAGAGCCGGATGCAGCATGGGCCTTGAAACCTGGGGCATCATGCGGGGTTATCAGGGGATGATCGAAAACGATCTGAAGCCGCTTCCGGCTGAAAGTGTCGGTAATATCATTCAGTACGGGGGCACCATACTCAAGTCGGCCCGCAGTGCAGCCTTCCGCACGCCTGAGGGGCGAAAGCAGGCCTACGAAAACCTGCGAAAGGCCGGCATCGAAGGTTTGGTATGCATAGGAGGAGATGGCTCTTATACCGGCGCTAAAGTGTTTTTTGAAGAATACGGAATCCCGTCTATCGGTTGCCCGGGTACCATCGACAACGATTTGTACGGCACCGATTATACCATTGGTTTCGATACTGCTGTGAACACCGCCCTCGACGCGATAGACCGCGTGCGCGATACAGCAGATTCCCACAACCGCGTTTTCTTCATCGAGGTGATGGGCCGCGATTCCGGGCATATCGCTTTGCACAGTGGCTTGGCCGGTGGTTCAGAAGGAATCTTCGTGCCCGAACGCCACAATGAATTTCAGCAGATTGTGGAAGCCTATGGAAACAAAAATAGACAAAAAGCTTTTTCCATTTTCATCGTAGCCGAAGGCGATGAAGAAGGCAAGGCCTATGAAGTAGCCGATGAATTCCGCAAAGTCTACCCCGATGCCGATGCCCGCGTTACAGTCTTGGGCCATGTTCAACGTGGTGGAAAACCTACCGCCAACGACCGAATTCTCGCTTCACGCCTGGGCGCCCACGCAGTGAAAGGTTTACTCGAAGGCCGTAGCAATGAAGCCGTCGGCGTAGTGAACAATGCCATCGAATACACGCCCTTTGCAGACGCCATCGGCAAACACAAGGATATCAACGAGAAGCTTTGGGAACTCTCGACCATCCTGACCCGCTGATATGCTTACCGAACTTCGGGTAAAAAATTATGCCCTCATCCGCAACCTGGTGTTTACACCGGGAAAAGGGCTCAATGTCATTACCGGTGAAACCGGTGCCGGTAAATCCATTTTGCTGGGCGCATTGGGACTGATCCTTGGCAACCGGGCCGACCAGGCAGTGCTGCTCAACCAGGAAGAAAAATGTGTGGTGGAAGGCTTATTTGAGCCGCTGCCCGATGCGCTGCTGGCATGGCTTGAAACACAAGACATCGATGCTGCTCCACAGCTCATCCTGCGCCGTGAGATTGTCCCGGGAGGGCGTTCGCGCTCTTTCATCAACGATACGCCTGCCTCCCTGCAACAACTCAAAGAAGCAGGTAACTTCCTGGTTGAAATTCAAACCCAGCACTCCGGACTTTTGCTCGCAGACAGCGAAAGGCAAAGGGAAATACTCGACCATTGGGCCGGCAATAAAAACCTTTTGCAAGCATGCGCCTTGGAATGGCAGGCACTGCAACAAACCAGAGAAGAGTTAAATGCCTTGCAGCATGAGCAGTCAAAACTGCTACAGGAACGCGATTTTAACCAGTTTCAACTGGCAGAAATTGAAGCATTGAAACCACAAGCCGGTGAATTGGATGCTTTACAGGCTGAAATCTCGCGGCTCACCCATGCCGGTGATATTGGAAAAGCAGCCCATGAATCTGCGCAGATACTCGATGAGGATCCGGAAGCCATAGTACCGCTTATCGGCCGTGTGCGCGCGCTGCTGAAGCCATTTTCTGATTTGCATCCTGCCTTTGCGCCGGCAATGGAAAGGCTCAATCAGGCTGCGCTCGATTTACGTGAATTGGCCCGCGAAATGCATGCGGTGGCAGAAGCTTCAGAACAAGATCCGGAGCGACTGGAAAAACTGAACGAACGCTTATACAAGCTGCAACACCTGCTAAAAAAGCACCAGCTCGACGATACCGAAAGCTTGCTGCTGCTGCAGGATAAACTTCAGGCTGCAGCTTTGCGCGAATCGGGTCTGGATGAACAAATAGAACAACTCCGCCAGGAAGCTGAAAAAGGGGAGGAGCGCTTAAAAAAAGCAGCACAGGCCTTGCACCAGCGCCGAGCAGAAGCGATACCCGGACTCGAACAGGAAGTTCAGCAACTGCTCACTGCCATGGAAATGCCGGATGCCGCACTGGAAATCCGCTTGGAAACCTTGCCCGAACCGGGAATCGCCGGCGGCGACCGGGTTATCATCTATTTCCGTTCAGCAAAAGCATTGCCCATGCAACCCTTGCACAAAGTGGCTTCAGGCGGTGAAATATCCAGGCTCACCTTTTCGCTGCAATGCGCCATTGGAAACAAAGCCGGCTCACCGCTGATGATTTTTGACGAAGCGGATACCGGTGTTTCGGGTCAGGTAGCGCTGAGCCTGGGCAATATGATGAAGCAACTGGCTGCCCACCATCAGGTGATAACCATTACCCATTTGCCTCAGGTGGCCAGCGCCGGAAACACGCATTTCCATGTCACCAAGAAAACCGACGGCGAATTACCCGGTTCGGCCATTACCCTGTTGGACAAAGATGCGCGCATCTATGAATTGGCGCGCATGCTGAGCGGGCATACACCCGGAGCGGCTGCGCTTGAAAATGCGGCAGAATTGCTGCGTCAGGCTTAAAGCAAGTTGTTTGAATCGGGCTGGTAGCCGCGGTCTTCTTCGCGTGGGTTGGCAGCGGCTGCACTGGTGGCGAGTTGATCGCAGCGCTCGTTGTACGGATCGCCTGCATGGCCTTTCACCCAACGAAAGGAAACCTGGTGTTGGCGGTAGATGGGAATGAAACGCTGCCAGAGGTCCACATTTTTCTTGTCTTTCCATCCCTTGCGCTGCCAATTCCACAACCAACCTTTCTCTACGGCATCGTGCACATAACGCGAATCGGTATAGACTGAAACCCGTGTTCCGGGGATCTTCAAAGCTTCCAATCCGACAATCACCGCCAGCAATTCCATGCGGTTATTGGTGGTGAGCCGGAAGCCCCCGCTCATCTCTTTGTAATGCTTACCCGATTGCAGTACAATGCCGTAGCCACCCGGCCCCGGGTTGCCCAGTGCAGCTCCGTCGGTGTATAAAATTACCTGTGGCGGATTGGGCGCCACCGTCATCAGCGCAGTAACTTAACGCCGCCTGCCTTGAAATTTACTTCTACCAGCGGAGTGGTTATGGCATTGATTTTTTCTTCGCTTGCACCATCTGCTTTGGCATTTTCGCGCTGTTTTTCAACCGAAATGGAGTCGCGGTAGAAGGAACCTGCTACCAGGGCGCGTTTACCTGCGATATCCTTTGGCACCGTGAAGGCTTCCCCAAACTCAACGAACAGCCTCCGGTTGCTGTCGAGTGCCATATTGAACCAGCAGCCTTCGGCCTGGCAAACCTGGTCGATTTTCCCTTCCAATACCACAGGTGCCGTATTGCCGGCTTCAAAAGCCTGAAGTGCAGCCATCGGAGCAAGGCCGGTGCTGTCGGTCATGGCTGCACCAAAGGAGGTTTGATCACCACTTTGGGTCTTGTTTCCATTGCAGGCGAAAAGCGCCAAAAGCGAAAAGGTGAGCGGATAGAACTGCTTCATGCTGCGAAAATAGCACCTGCAATGGCTTGCCATAGTCAAACATATTGGACGGCGTGTCGATGAGGCAGAAACAAATCCGAGCCGTCGGCGTTAATTTGAAATTGTTTTGACATTGGAAGACAAAGATCCAAACGCAGCGCAGCGAAAAAGCGATCATATCGAGCTGGCTTTCCGCGCCAGGTCTGAATCAGGCGACAATCGTTTTGATTATGAGCCGTTTTTTGCGCCGCATCCGGATAAAAGCGCCTTGCCTTCCCTACAGATTGGAAACCGAACCATGCGCGCTCCTTTGTGGGTTTCGAGCATGACCGGCGGTGCAGAAAAAGCCGGAACCATCAACAAACGCCTGGCACTTGCATGCAAAGAATTTGGCCTCGGCATGGGCCTGGGTTCCTGCCGCCAGCTGCTGGAAGACAATACCTACCTCAAAGATTTTGCCCTGCGTGCTTACATCGGTGAGCAGCCACTCTTCGCCAACCTCGGAATCGCCCAACTCGAAAAATTGGCAGCGGTAAAAAAACTGCATTTGGTAAACGATTTGGTGGAGAAGCTGGAAGCTGACGGAATTATCGTGCATGTGAATCCATTGCAGGAATGGCTCCAACCCGAAGGCGACCGCATTACCGTTGCGCCGTTGGATACCATACAGCGCGTGCTGGAATCGTCTCGCTTTCCGGTAATGGTGAAGGAAGTGGGGCAGGGTTTCGGGCCTGAAAGCATGCGTGCCTTGCTGCGCCTGCCGCTCGAAGCGCTTGATTTCGCGGCACAGGGTGGCACCAATTTCAGCTTGCTGGAAATGCTACGTGCCGATCCATTCGTTCAGGAACAATACGAAGGCCTGGCCAACATCGGTCACAGCGCCGTGAACATGACGGAAACACTCTTGCAGGTCTTGGAGGAAGAAGGTGCAGCCGTGCGTGCAAGGAATATCATTGTTAGCGGTGGTATAAACGGATTTCTGGACGGGTATTGGCACCTGCGGAAAATTCCTATGCCGGCCCTGTATGCCCAGGCATCTGCTTTTCTGAAGCCTGCCCTTGAAAGTGAAGAAAAACTGTTCGCTTTCGTAGCCTCCCAACTTGAAGGGCTGCGATTGGCTTATACTTACCTCAATATCAGAAAATGAAACAAGCCCGCCAACTCACTCCGGTGAAAGGTTTCAGTAAACTCAGCCGGGAAGCTAAAACCGAATGGCTGATATCCCATTACGCAAAAGACCCTGTAAAGGGACATGAATTGTTGGAAAGCTACCGCCATGCCGATCCGGCAGTGCAACGCTTGCACGATGAGTTCATTGAAAACACCCTCACCAATTACTACCTGCCCTTTGGCATTGCCCCTAATTTTCTGATTGACGGAGATTTGTATGCCTTGCCGATGGCGATAGAAGAAAGCTCCGTGGTGGCTGCGGCCAGCAAGGCAGCGAACTTCTGGCTGGAAAGGGGCGGGTTCCACACCGAAATCATCAGCACAACCAAAATAGGGCATGTGCATTTCTACTGGATGGGCGCTGACCCGGAGGTGCTGCGGAAAAAGGTGGCAGATTTCGTTCCGGCTTTTGAAGCTGCAACCGACAGAATTACCGCGAATATGCGGGCCAGAGGCGGTGGCATCATTTCCATTCAACTGGTTGATAAGACAGAACTTGAAAAAGGCTACTTTCAGCTGGCGGTGAAGTTCGATACCCGCGACAGCATGGGAGCCAACTTTATCAATAGCTGCCTCGAAGCCATCGCTGAATCGCTGCAGCAGGAAATGGCTTCCGCCCACGATTTGTCGGAACAAGATCGGCAAGTGGAAGTAATCATGCGCATTCTCAGCAATTTCACCCCGGAATGCCTGGTGCGCGCATCCGTAAGCTGTCCTGTAGACGCAATTGAAGAAGGCAGCGGAATCGGTAACGCAGCTTTTGCAGAACGTTTTGTAAGGGCGGTTCGGATTGCCGAAATCGAGCCTTACCGAGCCGTTACGCACAACAAAGGCATCATGAACGGTATCGATGCAGTGGTGATAGCCACAGGCAACGATTTCCGCGCGGTGGAAGCCTGTGCGCATGCCTATGCAGCGCGCAACGGCCAATACGGAAGTCTGACACACGCGAAAATTGAAGACGGAGTTTTTCATTTTTGGATTGACATGCCCTTGTCACTCGGAACAGTTGGAGGTATCACAAGTCTGCATCCGATGGTTAAGTTTGCACTTGAAATTCTGGGGCAGCCATCTGCGGAAAAGCTGATGCGAATTTGCGCCGTGGCAGGACTGGCACAGAATTTCTCTGCGCTGCGATCGCTGGTAACTACCGGCATTCAGAAAGGCCACATGAAGATGCACTTGCTGAATATTCTGAATCAGCTGGAGGCAACAGACGAGGAGAAAGCGCGGATCGTGGAATACTTTAAAGACAAAGTGGTGAGCCATCAGGCCGCCGTAGAAATCTTCTGCCAGATACGCGGAATCCATGCCGAACAGCTCGCAACCCGAAAACACTGATCAGGGATCCTGTCATTTCCGGACGGCCTCACCCGGAAAAATCATGCTTTGCGGTGAATACGCCGTTCTGTGTGGGGCACGAGCCATTGCCTTCCCAACCAAATTCAGGCAATGTATGGAGGTGGAATACCGGGAGGGAAGTGGCTATGTTCATTGGCAGAGTTATGATTTCGAAGGTTTTCAATGGCTGCGTTGCAGTTTCCATCCGAACGAAGATTGTTCAGCTCATCCATTGAAAAATGTATTGCAGCCGATTTTGGCCATGCTGCGCCATGTTCAGCAGCAGAACCCGGGCGCAATGCCGGCGGATAAAGACATCACCTTTCGTGTAAAAGCGTCCTTTCGCAAGGAATGGGGACTGGGCAGCAGCTCCGCCCTGATTGCCAATATCGCGCGATGGTCAGGCATTGATCCCTGGGATTTGATGCAATTGTCTTTCCCCGGATCCGGTTACGATGTGGCGGTGGCTTTTCATGGTAAGGCCCTGATGTATAAAATCGATTCCGGCCAACGCAACATCCGGTTTCTCGACTTTGTGCCGGGCTGGCTCGACGATTTCAGGGTGGTGTTCACAGGCAAGAAAGTGAACAGCCGCGATTCGGTGAACGAGAATAAATCTATGTTTCACAAGCTTGAGCCGCATGTGGAAGAACTAGACCGTATTGCTATGGGTTTGCTCACGGCAGACGATTGTGCAGAAGCTTGCGGATTGTTGCAACGCTACGAGTCCATCTTATCCAGGGAGCTGGAGATGGAACCCGGTGCGCGGCTGTTTCCGGCCTATTCCGGAACCATCAAAAGCCTGGGTGCCTGGGGCGGAGACGCCATTTTGGTAGAATACCGTCAAGGCGAATTCGAAGAAGTTTTTCAAAACCTTATTTCATTTAATTTTTACGATATACTGCAAACCGCGAATACCGAACCATGTACGTAAGCGCTTTCCGTTGCCCATCCAATATCGCCCTGGTCAAGTATTGGGGTAAAAAAGGCCTGCAATTGCCGGCCAATGCGAGTATCAGCTTCACGCTTCGCGATTTGTTTACCGAAACCAGTATTGAAACCACCGCAGGCAGTGGTAAGGCAGAAGTGTACGTGGAAGGCCAAAGAAACCAGGCCTTCGACGCCAAGGTACAGGCTTTCTTCGATCGCCAGCAATTTGCCATGCCGTGGATAAGGAGCTATGATTTCAGGGTGGATACACGGAACAACTTCCCGCACAGCAGCGGTATTGCTTCGTCGGCATCAGGAATGGGCGCACTGGCACTTTGCACGGCCGATCTGCACCGACAGATCAGCGGTGAAACAATCCCCATTGAATCGATTTCGTCTATGGCAAGGCTTGGATCGGGCAGCGCCTGCCGCAGCTTGTTAGGGCCCTTGGGCGTATGGGGCGAACATCCGGATTATCCTGGCAGTGCAGATACGTATGCTGTTGCCTTTCCGGAGGGAGAGCTGCATCCTGCATTCGATGCCTGGGAAGATGCGGTTCTGATCGTAGAAAGCGGACGCAAGGCCGTGAGCAGTTCTGCCGGGCATAAACTCCTCGATGCGCATCCATACGCAACCGCCCGTTATGCCACCGCCAACGAAAACATGCACCGCCTGCGGAAGATTCTTTCGGCGGGTGATATCCATGCATTTACTGCACTGGTTGAAAGCGAAGCCTTGCAATTGCACGCCATGATGATGTGTTCGATGCCTTATTACCTGTTGATGAAACCCGCTTCGCTGGAAATCATTAACCGCGTTTGGGAATTCAGGGAACAAACC
>CANHTS010000045.1 GCA_947463435.1 Flavobacteriales bacterium
AAAGAGAAGCACCTGAAGATTACAGCCGGACAGAACGGTAGCCAGTTTGACGGCATTGGATTTGGTTTGTCGGGCGCCTACCCTCTGGTAAGTGGAAACCGGCGTTTTTCGGCTTGTTATTCAATTGAAGAGAACCATTTCAACAACCGAATCACCTTACAATTACGACTACGCGACATCAAGGAGACCGCACAGGCGGTCTGAACACTTCGCAATTCTTCTACATTCCGTAAGTTTTTCCACACACTGGCAACCTTAGGGACTGCTGTATTCTCCGCTATTCTCCTGTGATTGCGGGGCTTAACGTCACCTTGTACACAAGGAGCTGACGCAGGTCATCCCGGAATTACACGTTTAAAACACGGCTCCCTTAGAACAGGCTTATATCTTTGCTATTAATGAATTGGGGATTTCGTACCATTTTGACGCTGGCCGTCGCCCTTTCAGCACTTCCTTCATCAAGGGCAGCAGTGTTTTATGTGAATGTCGTTCTGGGGGATGATGCCTACAACGGCCAATCGGCAACTTTTGTATCCGGCACCATCGGGCCTAAAAAAACCATCCATGCAGCCATGCAGGCCATGGCTGCAGATGATACCCTTTACCTGGCCAAGGGCAATTATCCTGAATCCGTAAAAGTGAATCAGGGCCAGGTTTGGGAAACCGCAGATACCGTGTGGGTCAAGGCATTGTACATGCAGGCCTCCGGCAGCGAGCTGGTATTGCAGGGAAGCATGATGTACGTGCGCGACAGCCTGCAGCTCGATGCGGGCCTGATTACCGTGCGCAACGGTTTTGTGTTTGCAACCAAGGAGTACGCCAATGTGAATATCGGCAACGACAGCAGCTATGTGAACGGACGGTATTTCCTCGAGAACAGCAATCCCTTCATCGGCAACCTGATTTTCCCCATCGGACGCGACAATTCCTACCGGCCGGTGGTCATGAATATCCTGCAAAGCACCTACGATCTGAACCGGTATGGCTTTGAGCTCAAGGTCGGTCCGGCACCATCCGGCAGCCTGCCGGCAACGCTGGGCAAGCTCTCCGACGTGCACCATCTGGAATTCAGCTCTTTCGGGCTGGCAGATCCTTACGATGTGGTGGCTTACATGGCTTACGATACCGCGGGATTAGACGACGAGGTTTTCGACATCGACAGCGTCCATGTGGCTTTCCTTCCCTCCGGATCAAGCGTCTACAAAGACCTGCACGGCTTGGGTACTGCTCCGCTGAAAGGCAATATCTCCAATTCCACGGCTGCCGACACTACAGGTATCTTCGTATTGGCCACTGCCCCTCACGGCCTCAACCCCCTGGGACATCCTGAACCCATCGCCCGCTTCCGCGCCGTGCAGGCCTGTGCCGGTTCTCCCATGCAGTTCACCAACGAAAGCAGGGATTTCAAAGACAGCATTGCCTACCAGCTCTGGGATTTTGGCACCGGTAACCCCGCCGATACCAGCAATCTGATCAGTCCGACTTTTAGGTACAATACAGCGGGCACTTTCCGTGTGAAACTGCGCATCAAAAACCGCCTTGATTTGGTGGACAGCATCGAGCGCCTCGTGACCGTTCTCCCTTTGCCGGTGGCCATTTTCACTCCCGATACCGTATGTCCGGGTTTGCCCGCCCGCTTTGCGAGCAACAGCACCATCAGCAGCGGCAGCATTACCCGCACCGACTGGCAATTCGGAAATGGCAACAGCGATACAGGATTGTCTGTAACCCATACGTATGCTGCACCCGGCAAATACCATGTAACCCTTACGGTGCGCAGTGGCAGAGGCTGCACGGCCACTGCCACGGATACTGCAGTGGTATTGCCAGATCCCACACCGGCTTTCAGCGTAGCCGATATTTGTCTTGATGACACGGCGCGCTTGAGCGGCACCGGCGGCAATGCACAGGATGCTGTGAAGCACTGGATTTGGTCGGTAGAAGGCAGCAGGCCTGACACTGCGCGGACCAGCAGCTATCTTCCGCCCCTCCCGGGCACCTACAAAGCCCGTCTGGTTGTAATTACCGCCCGCGGTTGTGTTGCTGTGGCGCGCGACACGTTCGTGGTATTCCCGCCTGCAGCTCCTGCTCTTACGGTAAACAACGCTTGCCCGAACGATCCCATCGATTTCCTGGGCAATGGTGGAACGACCGGAGACACGATCAGCGCCTGGGAATGGGAAGTCAATGGAAGTCCGGCCGCCAACCTGCGCAGCTTCCAGAGCAGCTTTAGCTCTTCGGGCCGCTATGGCGTAAAGCTTCGTGTACGCACACAGTCCGGCTGCCGCGATTCGGTGAGCGACACCTTTGTGGTGCACGCCCGTCCGGTTCCCCGCTTTTTCCTCGATCCTTCGGTGCGTCCGAACGACTCCATCCAATGCGCTGTCGGCAACCGTTTCACCCTGCGCAATGCCAGTACTAGCGGCGATACCCAGACCCTGGCTTCTTCACTCTGGTATTGGGACAACAATGCAAGTGCAGGTAGCAACAGTTTCAGCAAGGCAACATCGGGTATAGTAAAAGCTACGCTCGTGGTGCGCAGTTCGCAGGGCTGTACCGACAGTCTCAGCCGCAATTATATGGTTCAGCCCAGGCCCGCACTGCGCTGGGGACATCTGAACAACTGCCTGCCCACACCCATTGTCTTCAACGATCTTACCGATTATACCGGCATTACGCTGAATGAACGGCAATGGCAGTTCGGAGATGGCAACGTGCGTTTCGGTGCCACACCCAGCGTACAGCACCTGTATGTGAATCCGGGTACTTATGCGATCAAACTGATCACGACTACATCCGGCAGCTGCCGCGACACGCTGGAGAAGACCCTTACCTTCGGACGCCTTCCTTCAATCGACATCACGCCATTGGGTAATTTACCTTTCTGCGCCGGAGACTCTATCCTGCTGACTGTAACCGGCGGCGACAGCATGCGTTGGTTCGACGGCAACCGCACCAGCAGCCGCTACTTCGGCACCCCCGGTTACAAGAAAGCCATCACTTTCGGCTCACCGCTTTGTTTCAGTGAAGACAGCTTCCTGGTTAGCGTATTTGCACGCCCGGCGGTGAATGCAGGCCGCGACACCTTCATGTACCGCGGTAAGCCCATCGTGCTGTTCGGCAGCGGTGGCGTAAACTTCCGCTGGGAACCGGCTGCTTACTGCCGCACACCCAATGCCGCCAGTACGGAAGTCAACCCGCCTTCGGATACTTTCTTCATACTCAGTGTCAGCGATGGCAATGCCTGCCGCGCTTTCGACACGGTTCGGGTGCGGGTATTGGCCCTTCCACCTCCCGTAGTAACGTTCATACCGAACATGATTACCCCGAACGACGACCGTTCGAACGATGTGTGGGATCTGCAAGCGGTGCCGGAAGCCAACAACTGTACCATCGACATTTACAATCAGTGGGGCGCGTTGGTGTACAGCTTCAGCGGCGCCTATGCGCAGAACTGGGCGGGTACGGCCACCAATGGCAGCCCGCTGCCGCAGGGAACCTACCTGTACATCATTAAAGGAAACAGCAACAACAAGGAATACAAAGGCTATCTTCATATCCAACGCCAGTGAGAGCATCATTCAAATCCATTATAATGGCCGCACTGCTGGCCGGAATTCCGGTGGTCGAAGCGCAGATTTCGACGCGGATCGACCAATACATGCACGATCCTGCGATCATCAATCCGGCAGCCGTGAACTCCTACAGCCGGGCGCGTGCCAATATCTTCTACAACCGCTTGTACAGTGGCGTCAATGGAAGTCCGCAGAATATGCTGCTCAGCCTGAGCGTTCCCGTGAACAACCGCCGTGTTGGTTTGGGCGGATTCTTCGGTCAGGAAACCATTGGCTTCACGACCCTGAACAATGTGTATGGTTCTTATGCTTATACCATTCCGCTCGGACCGGTGCAGCGCATCAGTGTGGCGGCTTCGCTGGGCCTGCTGAATCAGAAATTCAATGGCGGAGCGATCGATATCGTAGACCAAAACGATCCGGTGTATCAGAACTACCTGCGCGGGCAAAGCGCTTCCCGTTTGGATGTGAAATTCTCCGCCTTATACCAGGTGCCGGGCCTGATGCTTGGTTTCAGCAGCGGCCGCCTGACCAATCCGCGCTTCGGATTCGAAAACGGCAATACCACAACCTTTTATACCCTGAAGAACATTTCGAGCCTGTTTGGTTCGGCACGAATTCAGGTGAGCGATGGGTTCATGCTCCAGCCTGCAGCCAGCGCTACTTTCACCGATTACAAGAAAGACATCATCCAATACGGTTTGAACTTCTGGTTTGCCAATACCGTATGGACCGGCGTACACCACGCAGGCAACAAAAACCTCGCGTTGCAGATCGGTACAGAAATCAAGAACAGCTTCATGGCCGGATATTCGTTCTCGATGCCGATGACGGCACAATCCAGGCAGCTCGGCGCCGGGCATGAGGTATTTCTCAGCTTTCGCTTCGGACAAGTACACGATGCCAATTCCGATATGGAACGTTTGGTATTGGGTGGCAGCGATGCCGGCAGCGGTTATGCGCGCACTGAAAGAGATAAACCAGCGCGCGAAGACCGGGATAACGAAAGCAAACCCGCCAAGCCAACAGCCAAAAACGAACGCACCCGTGTAAGCACGCCTGTGACCGTGAGCAGCCTGACGGCCATGAAGGCCCTGCACAACAACCAGGACACGGCCACGCTTTCGCTCGGCGAACTTGCCAGGGAAAAACCCGAATCGGGTTTCTATGTCGTTGCCGGAATGAACAAGTCGGAAGCCCAGGTTGACAACATCATCAAGGGGTATTACATGCACGGTATCCGCAGTTACAAGTTCTTCAACCCGAAAAACGGCTATTTTTACGTGTACCTCACCCGCCGCAGCAACAAGGCTGAAGCCGATCAGATCAAGTTCGAAGGCGTGCAGGGTATCGACAATATCTGGACGACGGAGGTTCAGTAATTCTTAATAAGCGGCTGATTCTTATCAGCCAGGGTGATTTCACCCCAATTGGGTATGTCTTTTGCGCTGGTAATTTCAATTATGCTGCGCAGGCATATGCCTTTGGTGATTTTGTTGTTATCGCTGCTTTTTGCAGCGCACGATTACCATGCCGGTCTGCAAAGCGATGAAGCTGCCCTTTGCGAAGCTGAAAGTTGCTGGCAGGAATCGGAAGCTGAAAACAGCACCTGGTTCGCTGCTGCCGACGGCAACCAGCCCATGGCATCCGTGCTTTATGCCGGTAACTGCATCCATTGGCATTCCTACCGCATTCAGATCAGGCGAAGCTTCTCACCCTTTCCCGGGCGCAAGCTCTATCTGCAATTCCGGCAGCTGCGAACCGATTGTTAAAGCGTTGTTGCGGAGTTCCCGCAACCTAAGGTGAATTCACCCCCTTCCTTCGGCATGAAGGCAGCAGGGGAATCTTCTTCAAACGCTTTTAATCCAAACATGCAAAACAACCCATTACCGGGAGGTACTCCGCTGCGTACCATCCTGGAGAAAATCAGTCATTACCTTCCAACCCAGTCCCCGCTTAAAGATTTCATTCACCACAACACCCTGCATGCCTTTCAGGATTTGCCTTTTCACAAGGCGCTCGATACGGCTGCAGCTACCTTTGGCTACCGCACGCGCCTGCCGCTGTCTGCTTACAGGGCCATGTACCATTCCGGCCGGATCAGCAAGGAAAGGTTAGTCCGGATCGCGCGTAAAACCGATCCGCAACCGGACGAAAAAATTTGGCTGCATTGGCTGCTCAACAAAAAACAGGATCAAGACCCGGTGCCTGTGGTCGGTCGCGTACGCAGCCAGATGCAGGTGTACTACCATATCAACCCGGACAAGGAAGTACATCCGTTGTTGTTCCGGACTTTGGGTGCTTTTCTTGACCAGGGTGTCGGAATACGGGAGTTCCCGTTCGACGGTTTGCCGTTTCTGGAAGCCATACGCGCCATCGAATCGCAGGGCAAAGCATCCTTGTTCCGCACTGCTGAAGCAAGAAAACTGTTGCTGGACGGCAGCGACATACCTGCACTGTTACAACGGCTGGTCGGCGATGCCGCCTGGTATGAAGCCTATTTATTTGACCAGCAGTTTGCGCATCCCGGCTGGTCTGGGATGGTGGTACAGATAGAACAGCACCCGGATCAGCTTTTCCGGAAGCGCAATATCAGCCTGGCCGGGTTGGTGCAATTCGAACTGTTGTTGGAGCTGGATGCTTTATGCGCACGTTATGGCACCTTGTGGCAGCCGCTTGCTGCCCTGATACAGGGAGAGCCGCCGCTGATTCCGGCTGAAACACCGGGTGGCAGATGGGAGCGGGTAATGGCCATTTGGCAGGAAGCCGCCGAATGGGAGTATTACGATTCCGTGCTGAGCGGTTTGCAGGAAGCTCCCCAGGCCCTTGCCGGAAACGGAGCACGCGCCAGTTTTGACGCCTTGTTCTGCATCGACGACCGCGAATGTTCGCTGCGGCGGTGGACGGAAAAAGCGGACCCCGGATGCCGCACCTGGGGCACCCCCGGCTTCTTCCAGGTACCGTTCATGTATCGGCCGTCGGGAACGGTTTACTTCACCAAAGCCTGTCCTGCACCGGTGGAACCCGGGCACCTGATAGAAGAGAAGAACGGAAGAAACGCCCACCGCAGCGACGCCCATTATACCAACCGCAGCCATTCCTTGATTATCGGCTGGATGATCGCCCAGACGCTTGGATTCTGGTCTGCTTTTCGCCTGTTCCTGAACATCTTCCGTCCGGCATTGAGTCCGGCAACAAGCCATTCTTTCCGGCATATGGACAAAGAAGCCGGCTTGCAGATCGGGCGGGAAGACGACTCTGTTCATGCAGACGGGCTCTTGCGCGGTTTCAGTGTCGAAGAGATGGCGGCAAGCACCGAATCGCTGCTGAAGAGCATCGGTCTGGTCGAGGGCCTTGCACCTTTGGTTTATGTGGTTGGACACGGCGCCAGCAGCATCAACAATACCCACTACGCAGGGTACGACTGCGGCGCCTGTTCAGGGCGGCCGGGTTCTGTCAATGCCCGGGTGGCGGCCTGGATGGCCAACCAACCGGAGGTGCGCAGCTTGCTGCTTGCCAAAGGTGTTCACATTCCCGATGACACCCACTTCGTTGGCGCCTTGCACGACACCACCCGCGACGAAATGGAATATTACGATGAAGCCGGAATACCTGCCTCCCTCCAGGAGCAACACCGGCGCAACAAAGCCAGCTTTCTCCAGGCCCTCGAGCACAATGCCTGCGAACGGGCCAGGCGTTTTGACCTCATTCATTCACATGCCGCCCCGGCACGGATTCATGCGCGGGTAAAACGACGTTCCGTTTCCCTTTTTGAACCAAGGCCCGAACTGAACCATGCAACCAATGCGCTTTGCCTGGTTGGCCGACGGCAAATGAGCCGGCACCTCTTTCTCGACCGCCGGGCCTTCATGAATTCCTATGATCCGGAAACCGATGCCGACGGCACCATGCTCAGCAATATCCTCCGCGCACTCACGCCGGTGGCGGGGGGCATCAACCTGGAATACTATTTCTCCCGTACCGACAACCAGCTACTGGGCGCCGGCACCAAGCTTCCCCACAATGTGATGGGTCTGCTCGGTGTAGCCAACGGTGCCGATGGCGATTTGCGCACCGGCCTTCCCGCCCAGATGGTTGAAATGCACGAGCCGCTGCGCCTTCTGGTGGTGGTGGAACAGAAGCCCGAGGTGATTGAAAAGGTACTGAAAGCACATCCACCCACCCGGGAATGGTACCAAAACGGATGGATCCATCTGGTGGCCCTCGACCCGGAAAGCCGCCAGCTGTATCGCTTCGTTGTGGATCATTTCGAGAACTACACGCCGGAGTCGGCGCCACTGCCATTGATGCAGCGCGTAGAACAGGTGTTCCATGCCGGCAACGGCGACTTACCCGTAATGCGCATCACCCACGCCTCATGAATTACCAGCAGATCATTCCCTTCTTTGCCTTGATACCGCTGGCTGCCTTTGGCATCAGCCTGCTCTGGCCAAAACGCAACGAGCGCCTGATTTCCACGACTGCCTTTGCCGGGGCAGCCCTGAACCTGGTTGCCCTCCTTTCTTTCCTGCTGCTTTGGTGGTTTGACGGACACAGGAGCCTCGATATCCACGAAAGTGCCTTGTACCGTTCCGAATCCTATGTGTTCATGCTGGAGTTTTTCATGGACCGCGTAACGGCGGTTTTCCTGTTGCTCGGTTCCCTGCTCGTGTTCATGATTACCGTTTACAGCCGTTACTACCTGCACCGCGAGCCGGGCTACAAGCGCTTCTTCAACACCATCCTTTTCTTCTTTCTGGGTTTCAACCTGACGGTTATGGCCGGCAACTACGAGACCTTATTCCTGGGTTGGGAGTGCATCGGCCTGTCTTCTTTTCTGCTGATTGCGTTTTACCGCGACCGGTACTTACCGGTGCGCAATGCGGTGAAGGTTTTCAGCATTTACCGCATTGGCGACGTCGGCATACTGATGGCCATGTGGGCGAGCCATCACCTGTGGCAGGAGAACATTTCCTTTGCCCGGCTGCAGGACGTACATTTTGTCGATCAGGGAATCGCATTGCACGGAGCGGAAGGGCTTTTCATTGCCATCATGCTGCTCCTTGCGGCAGCGGTAAAATCGGCCCAGCTTCCCTTTTCGTCGTGGCTACCGCGTGCCATGGAAGGCCCGACGCCATCCAGCGCTATTTTCTATGGTTCCCTTTCGGTGCACCTGGGGGTATTCCTCTTATTGCGCACCTATCCTTTCTGGGAACACCAGTATGTAATGCGCGTGTTGACCGGTGTTTTGGGCGCCCTGACGGCGCTTTTCGCCAGACTCATTGCCAGGGTTCAGTCGTCGGTCAAGACCCAGATTGCCTATGCATCCATAGCCCAGATTGGTTTGATTTTCATTGAGATAGCGCTGGGAATGCCGCTCCTGGCTTTGTGGCATACAGCGGGCAATGCCTTCCTGCGCACTTACCAGCTGCTTGTAAGCCCTTCGGTGGTGAGTTACCTCATACGCGAACAGCTGTTCGGCCTTCCCCCGCGCAGGGCCCGGTTGGAGCGTTTGATACCCGCACCGCTCCGGAATACTGTTTTCGTCCTTTCCCTGAAAGAATGGAACCTGGATGCCTGGATGAGCCGACTGGTCTTTCACCGCTTCAAATGGGCCGGGCGCAAGTTGTACATCGGCTTTTTCTGGTGGCTGGCTGCAGCGGTATTGACCGTCTGGATGATTCTGACACCTGCCGTAACGCCCTACCTGCGCGGATTAGGCGCAGAGGTATTCAGTGGGTTCGGACTGGTTTCGGCGCTGGCCGCCTTTGCCGGAAGGAGACGGGCACGCCGCATCTGGTTGCAGGCGGCGCTGGTACCAGGCTGGGTAGGCCTGGCACTCACCCTGAATATCAGCACGCAGGAACCGGGACATCTGCTGCTGTATTGGAGCGGCGTCTTGCCGGCTGCCCTGGGTGGTTGGTTGCTGTTGAACCAGATCGGCAGGAACCATGCGCTGGGTTCGCTCTTCGAATACCGCGGCCTTGCAGCTGTTTATCCGCGGACCGCTGTCATTTTCCTGCTGCTCTGCCTGGCCATGGCCGGTTTCCCGATCACGCCAACTTTCATCGGTGAAGACCTGATTTTCAGCCATATCAGGGAAGACCAGTACCTGCTGGCCATCCTCAATACCCTCAGTTTCATTTTCAGCGGCATTGCGTTGATACGCCTGTATGCGCGGCTCTTTTTAGGTCCGCAAAGCGATGCCGATACACCCCGGGCACTGCGCTCTTCCTGAGTCTGCCTTTCATCCAAACCCAACATGAACAAGCAAAACATCCATCACATACCTTCCGAGGGCTTGCGTGGTCTTCGTGAAAATGCCGCTGCCGACGGGCTGAGCGGATTCCTTGTCTTTCTCCTCGCCTTGCCGCTCAGTCTCGGCATCGCCCGAGCCAGCGATTTTCCGGCCATCATGGGTCTGATAACCGCCATGATCGGCGGGCTCTTTGTTTCCATCTTCGCAGGCTCCCGCCTCACCATTAAAGGTCCGGCTGCCGGTCTAATCGTCATCGTAGCCGGTGCTGTTGCCGAATTTGGCCACGGCGATATCGGTCTGGGCTGGCAGCTCACCCTGGGTGCCATTGCCGTAGCCGGATTGCTGCAGGTTCTGTTCGGTTTCCTGCGCCTGGGCACCTTGGTCGATTTCTTTCCCCTCAGCGCAGTACATGGCATGCTGGCTGCCATCGGCATCATCATTGTGAGCAAGCAGCTGCATATCCTCCTGGGCGTCAATCCGATAGACGTGCACGGCAAGCCGCTGGTTGAACCTTTTGCATTGATCGGTGCCCTGCCCGACACATTCCAACATATCAAACCCAAGGCTGCCCTGATAGGAATGGTCAGCCTGCTGATTGTGCTGTTGTGGCCACGGGTCAAGCACCCGGTATTGCGGCGCATTCCTTCTCCCCTCGTGGTGCTGGCCATTGCCATTCCCATGGCTTTGGCATTGCCTCCCGGACCTGGTCAGTTGGTGCATTTCGACCATAACCTGGCCGATACCCTGCAGATAAACATCCGCTTCGACGGCATTAGCGAGCCCTGGGTATTTACCAAATACGTCATCATGTTCGCCCTGGTCGGCAGCCTGGAATCGCTGCTTACTGTGAAAGCTACGGATATGCTTGACCCCTGGCAGCGGAAGAGCGACGCCAACCGCGATCTGGCTGCGGTGGGTGTTGGAAACATCCTTGCATCGGTACTCGGCGGTCTGCCGATGATCAGCGAAGTGGCACGCAGCAGCGCCAATGTGGCCAACGGCGCACGCACCCGCTGGGCAAACTTTTTTCACGGTGTCTTCCTGCTGCTTTTCTTGCTGCTCGATTTGCAGTTCAACGACCTCATTCCCACTCCCGCACTGGCGGCCATGCTCATCGGCGTTGGGCTGAAGCTCGCCTCTCCGCGTGAATTCGGCGCCGTAGCCAGGATTGGTCTGGAGCAGCTTTTCATTTTCTGCGTCACCATCATCATTACCCTGGCAACCGATCTGCTGTTGGGAATTGCTGCCGGAGTATTGCTGAAACTCGCTCTCAGCCTCGTTTTCGGCACGCCCTGGCAGACGCTGTTCCGGGCCCATGTGAAAGTAAATGGTCGGCACGTGTCGGTTGCCGGTGCGGCTGTATTCAGTAACTGGCTGGGGATCCGGAAACAACTGGCCCGCTTTGCCTCCCACGAGTCGGTGGTGCTCGACCTGAAGCATTGCAATGTGGTAGACCATACCGTCATCGAGAATTTGCACCATCTGCACCGGGAGTTTGAGCTGGCAGGCGGTAATTTGCAGATTGAAGGGATGGAAGTGTTCAGGCCCGTCAGCCGGAGTCACCACGAACACACAGCCCGCAACAGGCATAAGCAGCAACGCATCGACTTTAAAACGCTGAAGAACCTATGGAACAACGAATGAGGAGCTTGAGAATATACGGGTTCATCCAGGCTTCCCTCTTGTGGGTATTTGGCTTCGGTGCGCAGTTGCTACCGGCCCAGCAGCGCATAGGCGACAACAACCAGATTCTCTGGATGCCGCTGACGGCGTCGGTGAAGGTCAAAGGACCGGTTTCCCTGCATCTTGAATACCAATGGCGGCGGGATGCCTGGGGAACTGCCCCGCAACAGAGCCTGCTCCGCGCCGGCATTACATACGGCATCACACCCAATCTCAGCGCCCAGGCGGGTTATGGATTGATTCATACCTATTCCTACGGTGATTATCCGATTGCCTCGATGGGCACTTTTCCCGAAAACCGCCTGTACCAGCAACTTCAATGGCAGGCAAGGTATCCGAAAGGCACCGAAACCATCCAGCGCCTGCGACTGGAGCAACGCTGGCTGAAACCGAATCCGGCGGCACCCTGGAGCTATCTGAACCGTTTGCGCTTTCTCACCCGGGTCAATCAAGCGCTGGGAGATCCGGAAAAATCAAAAGTTTACCTGATTGCCTGGGATGAGCTTTTTATCGGCTTTGGCAAACACTTGAACCTCAATATCTTCGACCAGAACCGTGCTTTCATAGGTATTGGAAGGAAGATGAAC
This sequence comes from Flavobacteriales bacterium, assembly GCA_947463435.1. Lineage (GTDB taxonomy): Bacteria > Bacteroidota > Bacteroidia > NS11-12g > UBA955 > REEB481. The sequence continues at coordinate 12,105 of CANHTS010000045.1, forward strand.
GCCCATTGGAATTTGGAAGCCGGCGCGCTGTCGCAGATCCTGCAGCAGCCGCGCGCTGTCAACAATCAGGCGGTTATCCAATACAATGCCGGACCCTGGATCGGTTCGACCCTCAGTTTCTGAGTTGAAGCCGGAGCCGGCAGGTAAAAAAGCCAATCCGGTTTGAAAGTTACTGCCCGGGGCTTGAGGAAAGCTTCGGGCAGTTTACTTTTGCCTTATGCCTCAGTGGGTATCTCAAGTAGCTTTCGCCATCCTGCTTGCTGCGGGTATTTGGTTCTTCGCACGCCGCGTGCGATTCATCCGCAGGAATATCTTCCTCGGCCGTGAGCAGGAAATTCCGGGCGACACCGCCTGGCGTTTCCGCACCATGCTGCGCGTGGCCCTGGGTCAGGGCAAAATGGTAACACGCCCGGTGGCAGGATTCTTCCATATCCTGATCTATGCCGGCTTCGTGCTGATCAATATCGAAGTGCTGGAAATCCTGATAGACGGACTGGCCGGTACACACCGTGTTTTCGCCTTCCTGGGTGGTTTGTACGATGCTGCCATCGGGTTCTTCGAAATCCTGGCTGCGGCCGTGCTCCTGGCCTGTGTGGTTTTCCTCTGGCGCCGCAATGTGCTGAAGCTGGCGCGTTTCCGCAGTCCGGAATTGCGCGGTTTCCCCGAACGCGATGCGAACACCATCCTCTACGTTGAAATCGTGCTCATGCTGGCCTTGCTGGTGATGAACGCCGCCGACCAATTGCTGCAGGAACGCCTGCCCGACACCTACCATGCAGCCGGCAGTTTCCCCATCAGCGGTTTTCTGGTTCCCGTCTTCAGCGGTTTGAGCGATGGCAGCCTGATATTCATGGAGCGCGCCGCCTGGTGGTTCCATATCATCGGCATCCTATTGTTCCTGAATTACGTGCCGTACAGCAAGCATTGGCATATCATCATGAGCTTCCCGAACACCTGGTATACCCCGCAAAAGGAGAAAGGTGCGTTCGACAATATGCCGTCGGTGACTACCGAGGTGAAGCTGATGCTCGACCCTTCGGCTGCCGCGCCGGAAGGCTATCAGCCGCCGGAAGGCTTCGGCGCGCGCGATGTGAAAGACCTCAGCTGGAAAAACCTGATGGACGCCTATACCTGCACCGAATGCGGGCGTTGCACCAGCGTCTGCCCGGCGAATATCACCGGCAAGAAACTGAGTCCGCGCAAGGTGATGATGGATACACGCGATCGTCTGGAAGAATACGGCAACAACCTCGACAAGGGCGTACAGGATGGTAAAGACCTGCACAGCTATATCACTGCCGAGGAACTCTGGGCCTGCACCACCTGCAATGCCTGCGCGGAAGCTTGTCCGGTGAACATCAATCCGGTCGATATCATCATGCAGATGCGCCAGTACCTGGTGATGGAAAAAAGCGCTGCGCCATCTGAACTGAACGGCATGCTCACGAACATCGAAAACAACGGCGCGCCGTGGCAATTCAGTCCGGCCGACCGTGCGAACTGGACCCAGGGCTAAGCCTTTTTGTCCGGCTGTTTGACGAAGGCCTGACGCCGCAGGTCTGAAAGGAAGCTGCGCGACAGGATGCTTCGCGGCGCAGGGCGTATTTTTGCAGATAGTGTCGGATCGTATCAGGTTGTTATCGGATGCAGTGGCGAATCAAATCGCTGCGGGTGAGGTGGTGCAAAGGCCGGCCAGCGCCGTAAAGGAAATGCTGGAGAACAGCCTCGATGCCGGCGCCACCGATATCCGCCTTGTCATCGAAGACGGCGGCACGCGGCTCATCCAGGTAATCGACAACGGGCAAGGCATGAGCCCAATGGATGCGCGCATGTGTTTCGAACGCCATGCCACCAGCAAAATAAACCGGGCCGAAGATCTCTTCGCGCTGCGCAGTTTTGGTTTCAGGGGGGAAGCGTTGGCAAGTATTGCTGCCGTAGCCCAGGTGGAAATGCGCACACGCCGGGAGGAAGACGAAGCTGCCACGCTGATCCGCATCGAAGGTTCGCGCATCATCGCGCAGGAATTCGCAGCCGCGCCCGTCGGAACCAATATCGCCGTCAAAAACCTCTTTTTTAATATCCCCGCGCGGCGCAATGTCCTCAAGAGCCAGGCCGTGGAAACGAAACACGTGATCGAAGAATTCTGCCGGCTTGCGCTTGCCTGGCCCGATCGGCGTTTCACCCTTTTTCAGAACAACAACGAGGTGTACCGGCTCGAGCCCGGATCGCTCGAAAAGCGCGTCAGCGAGATACTGGACCGGCGCAAACCGGAAGATTTTTTGCGCGTGCAGGAAAGCACCGACTGGATGGAAGTGAGCGGCTTCGTCGGCAAACCCGAAACAGCCCGCAAGACCCGCGGAGAGCAGTATTTCTTCGTCAACCAGCGCTTCATCCGCAACAGCTACCTCAACCACGCCGTGCAGACAGCCTATGAAGGCTTGCTGGCAGCGGAATCCTTCCCTCCTTTTGTCTTGTTCATCACCATCGATCCGGCCAAGGTCGATGTGAATGTGCATCCCACGAAAACGGAGGTCAAGTTTGAAGACGAACGCGCGCTGTACAGCATCATCCGCGCGGCCGTGAAACATGCGCTGGGCTTGTACAACCTGGTGCCGCTGCAGCAGCAGTTGCAGCACGAAGGCCTGGGCGGATTGGAAGACACCCTGCGCCAGCCACCTGCCGAGCGCTTTGCTCCGCCTCCTTCGCCGGGCAGCGACAGCAAGCGCAGTTTTTTCAATCCCTTCGGTGGCGATAACAGCTGGTCGAAGCCCCGTTTTGAACAGAGCAATTGGCAGAAGGCTTTTGAAATGCCCGAAGAACAGGATCTGCCGGCGGTGACGCAACAGCCGCAGTTCGCCTTTCAGACGCCTGCCACGCGCAGCGAACCCGATGCCTTCTTCATGCTCGGGCAAGGGCTTACGGCTTTCCGGCTCGACGGCGTATTGCATGTGGCCGACAATGCCAGGGCCCATGAAAGGGTGTTGTATGAATATTTCCTGCGGGAAGGCCGCAACGAAGCTGTTCCGTCGCAGCAATTGCTGTTCCCGCGGACGCTGGAAATGAAGCCGGCCGACATGGCGCTCATCGAAGAACTCTTGCCCGAACTGCAGCGCATGGGCATAGACCTCGCCGTTTTCGGACACAATACCATCATCGTGAACGGGCTCCCGGCCGACCACTTCAAAGGCAATGAAAAGGAGCTGATAGAAGGCCTGATGGAGCAGTTCAACAACCAGCGCGATGTGCTGGGCACCGGAGCGCGCGAAAGGGCGGCTCTGGCCATGGCGCGGCAACAGGCT
>CANHTS010000046.1 GCA_947463435.1 Flavobacteriales bacterium
ATCGGGCCTGAATTACAAGCAAGAACAGTAAAGCAAACAAACAGAACTCCGTAAACGACCTTGCTTTCAGTTCCCATGTTGCACCAACAAACGTGTATGATACACTTGCCCACCGCTTTCCACCTGCAGAAAATAGATTCCTTCTGAAAGAGAGCGGACGGGAATGATACAGGCGCCGTCTTTGGCTTCAAGCGGCATTTGCAGGCGTTTCCCGTTGAGATCCAGGATGCAGAGTTGTGCCCGGTCAGGCAATCCGCTCACGGTAGCGTATTCACCGGCCGGATTGGGCTGTATGCTCCATGGCAAGGCCGTTATGGGTCGGGCACTGGTTTGCTGCAGCGCGCTGCAACTCACCGGCGGATTGGTTGGATAGGTCTGGCTGGAACTGGAAGCCTTCGCGCAGAAGTTTCTTTTGATGAAACAGGACGATTCCTGCACCAGGGCAAGCGACGGATAGCTGCAATGCTGCGGCGCAGCGCCGGGAACGGTATGCAATTCGGAAACGGCACCGGTCGAAAGGCTTTGCTCGTGCAGGCGAAAACTGCCGCGGGCGAAGAAAAAACTCGTGGCGCAACAGGCCAGGATGCGGTCGTTACGGTATGGCACCACACAATCACCTGCGTCGTGGAATTGCACCAATGGAAGCCGGGCGTAAGGCATGGCAGTATCCGAAACAACCGCGCCGCAGTGGTTGATCAAACCCTGGAGCCGGAACGATTGCCCGGGCAAGGCACCGGCGCTGTCCAATGCACCCAGGATGCGATAAGGTCCGCCATTGAAAACCTTGCGCGCATAGGCTGGCGTCCAGTTTGCCGCATGAAGCGCATTGATACTGCCTGCACTTTCACCGCCGGCCCAAACAGCATTGGTGTCGATTTGCCAGCGGCCTGCGTTGTGGTGGATATAGCGAAAGGCGGCCCGCGCATCCTGTGCACCGCGGTACACCGCAGTGTTCATATCGTAATAAATACCCTGGCACAAAAGACAAACGGTTAACAGGTCAGATGCCAGGCAGTTCCAACCCAGCCTGTAGGAAGGGGCAATGGCCACAAAGCCCCTGCGAGCCCATTCATGGCATTTTTGCCGGATCCCCGCATCGTTCCTGCTGCCGGTCAGCCAGGCTCCGCCGAAAAAGAAAACGATGCAAGGTCGTTGTTGTAAGGGATCAGCCAGGGTATCGGGCATATACACATCCATACGGAGTGTATCGGTACCGGTGCCCGGCCAGCGACGCGGAAAAGAGAAGGCGATACCGCGTTCCACCCGTATTTCACTGCTGTCGAAATACGGTGTTTCTGCAAATCGACCGCTGATGCAGTATTGTGCAGTCTGGGCCGGCAGAAACCATGGCAGGAACAAAAGCAAAAAGAGGGGAATCCGCGACATAGTCTTGCAAAGGAATGAAAAAGCACCTTGCTGAGAGCCGGAAGAACCAAAATGTTTGAGGTTAAGCTTGGAACGCCTGGAACGATTAAGCGCTGAATGAGGCCGTGCATTTCAAGCCCGCGCGAAGCGAAAAGCCTGGAAATTCCCACGGCTGTCAATCACGAGAATCACATAAAACCCTTGCCGCATAAAACCTGGATCGAGGAAGAATTCCGTGCGCTGCATATTCGTAAAGAAGCGCTGGTAAACGATGCTTCCCCATGCATCAATCACCCGGAAAGTAAGGTTACCATAGACATTGTCTGGAAAAGAAAGGATTACATTTACCGGATTATTTCCGGCCACAGGGTTGGGGAATACATCCACATGAAACCCGTTGCATACGCCGCCAGTCCAGGTATTCACACCCGCACGCCAGTAGGCAGCACAGGCATTGCGGTAGGTGATTCCATCGCAGCCGCAAACGGGGATATACTGCCTGTCCTGACACAAATACAAAGGCGTGCGCCGGATGGTATCCACACAACCCCACTGCGCGCTGAGGTTCTTGCCGGCTCCCGCCAGGAGCATGAGGATCAGGAGTCGCTTCATTGGATGCGATCGAAGCCTGTATATGGAACGAGCACCTTGGGAATGCGGATGCCTTCTGCATCCTGGTTATTCTCCAGCAAGGCGGCTACAATGCGCGGCAAGGCGAGGGCGCTTCCGTTGAGTGTATGTGCGAGCTCGGTCTTGCCATCGTCTTTGCGATAGCGGAGCTTGAGGCGGTTGGCCTGGAAAGATTCAAAATTGGATACGGAGCTCACCTCCAGCCATTTTTCCTGCGCAGCTGAATACACTTCCATGTCGTAGGTCTGGGCCGATGCAAATCCCATGTCCCCACCGCAGAGGCGCAATACGCGGTAAGGCAGCTCCAGGTCGCGGAGCAGGCCCTGCACGTATTCCTGCATTTCTTCCAGCACGCGGTAACTGTCTGCCGGACGCGCAATCTGCACAATCTCCACCTTATCGAACTGGTGCAAACGGTTCAGTCCGCGCACATGCGCTCCGTAACTGCCGGCCTCGCGGCGGAAGCAGGGTGTGTATCCGGCATTTTTCACCGGAAGCTGATCGGCTTCCAGGATTACATCGCGGTAAATGTTGGTAATGGGTACTTCGGCAGTAGGAATCAGGTACAGGTTGTCTACCGTCGCATGGTACATCTGCCCTTCCTTGTCCGGCAACTGGCCTGTTCCGTATCCGCTTTCTTCATTCACAACAATCGGTGGCTGGATTTCCAGGTATCCGGCATCGCGGGCGCGGTCGAGGAAGAAGTTGATAAGTGCGCGTTGCAAACGGGCTCCGGCACCTTTGTAGACAGGAAAACCGGCACCGGTAATTTTTACACCGAGTTCAAAATCGATCAGGTCGTAGGTCTTGGCCAATTCCCAGTGCGGCTTTGCGTCTTCGTGCAGTTTAGGGATTTCTCCATGCGTGGATACCACTTCATTGTCGTCCGCACTGCGGCCAGTCTTTACTTGTGTTGACGGCGCATTGGGAATGGTGAGCAGCAAGTCTTTCAACTCCTGTTCGGAACGGGTGAGTGTTTCTTCCAGCCCTTTGTTTTCCTCTTTGATACGGGTACTTTCCTGGCGCAGGCCTTCGGCTTCGTCTTTCTTTCCCGACTTGAACAGATCACCTATTTCCCGGGCCAGCTGGTTGGCACGGCTGAGGTTTTGTTCAAGCTGAAAGCGCGCAGCCCGGGCTTCTTCGTCGAGCGCAGCCACGCGGTTGATTTCGGCTGAACGGTCTACCCCGCGGCGGGCCAGACGGTCTATGATTTCCTGACTGTTATTGCGTATCTGGGAAATAGGTATCATGGATGTATGTCTGCAAAATTAGCCAATGGCAGGCGGATAGAAAGCCGGCGTCTCAGCGAATTACAATTTCTCTTTGATGAATCGCCCGGTATGCGACTCCTTGCAACGCACTAGGTCTTCGGGCGTACCTGCAAAAACGAGGTTACCACCGCGATCTCCGGCATCGGGCCCCATATCGATTACCCAGTCGGCGCATTTGATCACGTCGGGGTTGTGTTCGATCACTACCAGGGTATGTCCTTCCTTCAGGAGGGCATCGAACGACTTTAGTAACTTTTTAATATCGTGGAAGTGCAGTCCGGTTGTTGGTTCGTCAAAAATGAACATCACCGGAAGGCCTTTGTACGGATTGCTCTTTCCGAGGAAATATGCCAGCTTCACGCGCTGTGCCTCTCCCCCGCTGAGCGTATTGCTGCTCTGGCCGACTGCCACATAACCCAATCCCACATCCTGCAGAGGCCGGATGCGGTCTGCGATATTTTTCTGCTCTTTGAAGAATTCCATGGCTTCGTCGATGGTCATTTCCAGCACATCGGAGATATTCTTTCCGCGGAATTCCACTTCGAGCACTTCGTCTTTGAAACGCTTGCCATTGCAGGCTTCACAGTTCAGGTGGATATCGGCCATGAACTGCATCTCAACAGTGATTTCCCCTTCGCCCTGACAAACGTCGCAACGGCCGCCATCCACGTTGAAAGAGAAATGATAGGGCATCAATCCTTTGAAGCGCGAAAGTGGCTGTGAAGCAAATAAATCGCGGATTTCGTCGTAGGCTTTGATATAGGTGATTGGATTGCTGCGCGAGGAACGCCCGATCGGATTCTGATCCACCATTTCCACCCATCTAACCATCTTATAATCGCCTTCGATGCGGTCAAATTTACCGGCCGGCACGGTGGTATAGGTGCCGATGGCACGCATCAGACCGGGATAGAGCAAGTTCTTCACGAGGCTGGTTTTGCCTGAGCCGGATACGCCCGTAACAACCGTTAAAACGCCCAGGGGAAAATCGACGCTGAGGTTTTTCAGGTTGTTCTCGCGGGCTCCCCTTACGGTTATCTTGTGCTTCCAGGGCTTGCGCTTCGCAGGAACAGGTATGCTTTCGTCTCCGCGCAGGTAGGCCGCTGTAAGGCTTTGGCCTGCATCGAGTTCTCCTGCTTTGCCGCTGAAGACAACATTGCCTCCGTTGCGGCCGGCTTCGGGGCCGATATCGATGATTTTATCTGCCGCCCGCATCACATCTTCATCGTGTTCTACCACGATCACCGTATTGCCCATCTCTTTGAGCGATTGAAGTACGCCGATGAGTTTTTCCGTATCGCGCGAATGCAATCCAATACTAGGTTCATCTAGTATATACATTGAACCTGTCAAACTGCTTCCGAGGGAAGTAGCCAGGTTGATGCGCTGCGATTCACCGCCGCTGAGGGTATTGCTAAGTCGGTTGAGGGAAAGGTAGCCGAGGCCTACTTCCTGCAAGTAGCGCAACCGGGTTCTGATTTCGAGCAGGATGCGCCTGGCGATGGATTCGTCGTGTTCGCTAAGGCGAAGGTTTTGAAAGTAAGCCGAGGCCAGGTCTACCGTCATCAGCAGCACTTCGCTGATGCTGACTTGCGCCTGTACTTCTTTCGGATTGGTTGCCAGGAGTTTAACATAACCTGCATCCTTGCGGAGTCGTGAGCCTTTGCATTCGTGGCAGATGGTTTTACCGCGGTATCGGGCCGCCAACACGCGGTATTGGATTTTATGCGACTTTTCTTCGAGGTAGCGGAAGAAATCGTGGATACCGACTGTGTCGCCATCTCCATCCCACAAGAAAGCGCGCTCTTCGGTGGTGAGCATTTCGTAAGGCCGGTGGATGGGAAAGTCTTTCTTGCGGGCGCGCATCACGAACTGTTCCTTCCACTCTTGCATAATCTCCCCTCGCCAGGGTGCGACACAACCTTCGTAAACAGACATGTTACGATCGGGTATGACCAGCTCTTCATCCACACCAAGTATCTGCCCGAAGCCTTCACATCGGCGACAAGCGCCAACCGGATTATTGAAGCTCAGGAAATCGCGCGTAGGTTCTTCAAAGGTGATGCCGTCAAGTTCAAAACGGTTGTTGAATTCTTCAGGCACAGAGGCGCCATCAGGCAGCACAAAGCAGGTTCCATGGCCTTCCCAGAAAGCACTTTCGGCGCTGTCTGCGATGCGCGAAGGCAGTTCTTCGTCTGTCGGATCTGTCAGGATACGGTCGATTACGAGCAGGGCATTGGCTTTCAGTGCTTTTTTCTTTTCCAGCAGGTCTTCAATTTTCTGCAGTGCCCCGTCCATCCAAACCCGGGTAAAACCGTTTTGTGCGATCAGTTCCAGGGCTTTCAAATCGCGTTTACCCTCGGGCAAAGGCGCCAAAATGAGCACTTGCGCATCGGCGGGCAAAGACTGGATAAACGCCACCACATCGGCTGCGTTGTGGCGTTTCACCTCGCGGCCGGTAACAGGCGAAAGGGTATGCCCGGCTCGGCTGAACAGCAGTTTGAGGTAATCGTAGATTTCGGTTGTGGTTGCCACGGTGCTGCGCGGGTTGCGCGAAATCACCTTTTGTTCCACTGCCACAGCCGGACAAAGACCATGGATGTAGTCCACCTCCGGCTTCTTCATCCGCCCCAAAAACTGGCGGGCATAGGCGCTGAGACTTTCCACATAGCGGCGTTGTCCTTCCGCAAAGAGTGTATCAAATACCAGGCTGCTTTTACCTGAGCCCGACACACCGGTTACAACAGTGAATGAACCCTGGTCGATATCTACATGGATATTCTTCAGGTTGTGCAGGCGGGCGCCATGCACAGATATTACAGCCGAACCGCGTGTAGCCGGAGTTTTTTGCTGCGCAGGAACAGCCGGTTTGATTGCTTTCTTGGTGTTTTTGGGAGTGGATTTCGAAGGCACAATGATAGAACGTACTTAGAGCCTGCGAAGTTCGTTGAAAGGGATGGGAAAAACACATCTCCGCATCGGTGGTTGAGCCTGTCGAAACCTGTTCACAATTCAACCAGTATCTCATCGGCGCGGTAGTTGAGCGCATGAAGTGAAGCGGAATGCTGCCTGCCCCGACTTTTTTAGTCGGGGAAACCTGTTTACACAGACTCCTGAAAGGGTATCACTGCGTAAAGATTCACAAATACCATGGTTTCGACAGGCTCAACCACCTTGGTGCTTACTTCCCGAAAAACTTGCCAAAGCCGCCCATGAGGCCGCCGAGCTTGCCCAACAGGCCGGCGTCGAGACCGGCAAACTCCATGATGCCTTTGAAATCTTTGGTCTTGCCACTGGCTTCGAAGGCATCGCGAAGTCCGTTGAAGGTGTAAGCCATAGTCTTTTCCGCCAGCGCATGTTTGCGCGCAGCATCCCAATCGAGACCGTAATAGGTATTGGCAGCGCCTTCTACCATGGTCTTGAAGTAACTGCTGTCGCGCACGGCATCGGCGCCTTCCGAAACCAACTTTTGCAATTCGGAAATCTTGCCGGAGAAAATCAGGCCTTTGAGCTGTTCAGTTACACCTTGCAGGGTAGTGTCAAAAATCACTTCGCTTTGCTCCGCATTCAGCCCTTCGGCGGCGCCGGTATGTGCATGAAATCCGGATTTGAGGCCGGCAAGTACTTCCTGTAACATCGTTTTAAATTCGGGTTTGGTCAGACAAAGATAAGTCTGCCGGAGTGGGACTGCATTCAGAGTTCTTCCGGCAGCACGGCGTTTCCGCTGTGATAGGCGCCTTTTTCGTTCAACAACACCCTGCTCATCACTGTGCGCGGGTCGTGCTCGTAAAACAGCAGCCAATTGTTGGCCTGGGCGTCGGCCAGCAGGGCAGATTTTTCCTGCATCGTCTTCAAGGGCTCAATATCATAGCCCATTACATAATTCACCGGAATGTGGCTGGCAGACGGAATAAGGTCTGCGCAATAGAGCAGGGTTTCGCCTTTGTAGCGGATTTTCGGGCACATCATGGAAACGGTATGCCCGTTGACGGTGCGGATTTGAATATCCGGGCCGAATTCCAATCCGCTTTCCACAAAGCGCAGCTGTCCTGATTCCTGTAAGGGCAAGAAATTCTCCTTCAGGAAAGAGGGCTTCTCCCGCAGGTTTGGATCACAGGCATGCGCCCAATGCCCGGCGTGGCTCCAATAAACGGCATTCGGGAAGGCCGGGCGGTAGCCGCTGCGCTCTTGGTTCCATACCACTGCCCCGCCGCAGTGGTCGAAATGCAGGTGGGTCAGGATTACATCGGTCACTTCATCCATACCGTAGCCTTTCTGGCGCAGGGCGGTTTCAAGGGGACAGGTTTCGCTGAGGTAATAAAATCCGAAGAACTTTTCGCTTTGCTTGTTGCCGATACCGGTATCGATCAGGATCAGGCGGTCACCACTTTCGATGAGCAGGCACCGCATGGCCCAATTGCAGAGGTTGTTTTCATCGGCCGGATTCTGTCGGTTCCAGATGGTTTTCGGCACCACGCCGTACATGGCGCCTCCGTCGAGTTTGAATAGTCCGGTTTCGATAACATGCAGCTGCATGGGGCAAAATTAGCGTGCCGGAAGGGAATTGGTTTGAGCACCGCGGGTATGTTCTAATGGTCGGAGATATCATTCAAAAGTCTATCAATCTTCACCGCGCAACCAACACCTCCTTGGCCAAGTTGCAATGTCATCCCTTTGAATCCATTTACCTTTGAACTGATTCTGGTATCAAGCACAACTTATGGCTCTTCTTTGTATCAACGCGCGTTGGCTACTTACTGCGGCCATACTGTTTAATTCGGCTCTAACCCATGCCCAACAAAGTTGGCGTGCTGAGGCCGGTGTAATATTGGGTTGGGTGCCGGGAGGCGGGCTGCGCTGGGGCATTGAATGTGCTGCACATCCGCATCGCAACGCAAGCGCAACGCCCGGGCCGGGTGCAGGCGGAACGATCTTCTGGTCGAGATTGAAATACGGCCGGAAATCCACACACCGCAGCGTACATCTGTTTGCCAGCCTTCCAATGGAAAGACATACCGCGCGGATTGGTGTGGGAAGCCTTTCCCATCGCTGGGGCTATAGCGGTGTCAATCGCTGCAGGGTACCTGCTTTAATGATTGATTACCGGTATAAACTGACAAAAGAAACGCCGTTTTCTGCCGGCAGCAATTTGCTACTCTATCAGCGTCAGAATTACCGTTTCTACGATAAACCGGTCTGGAGCCTGAATGCGCTTGCGCTGATGCACCGAAAACTTTGAGTAGTTATTCACCCAAATCATGCATTAGAAAACCTATTCGGGTTCGGAATCAATAGAGAGCCGGAAGTGAACGAAAGTTATTGGGTTCCCATTAGAAGTCGGTTGTCATTCTTTTGGGGAGTTTCTATACCGAAGGCTGTCGGAATGGGTGATTGACCCCCATAACTAAATTCAGATGCGCGATATGGGATTAGTGGGAGGCGGTTCGTTTAATTGGTTGGGATAGGTTTGTTGTTTATTATAACAAACAGTTAAACGTTTATAAGCGTGTAATTTCAGGCCAGATTAGGCATAAGCCGACTATTGGCCTTTGCGGTGTATTTCGTTACCCCTATATTGCGCCTGTATTCTAATCACTTTTAATTATGGACTTTGTTACTTTTATTCAAACTTACAACACCGAAGAGCGCTGCATCCTTTTGTGGAAGAATTTGCGGGATAAGCACGGTGTATTTTGTAACCGCTGCGGCAGCAATGAACATCTGTGGCTTCCTTCAAAGCTGAAGTACCGGTGTAAACAATGCAAGTCTGAGACCACCTTGCGCAGTGGAACCTTGCTGGAGTATTCAAAACTGCCTTTCCGTTACTGGGTTTACGCGATTGGAGTAGTTGCTTTTCAGAAGAAATCGATTTCTGCTTTGCAGGTCCAGCGCCATCTGGGTCACCCGAATTATCGCCCGATCTGGTTGATGATGCAGAAAATGAAGGTGATGATGGCTGATCTGGTAGATTGGTACGCGATGCTCGACCATCTAACGGCGGGTGTGGCCAACTTTCCGGCTGTTCCTGAGAAGTCAGACCCTGAAGCTGAAACCACCAAGGTAGCTCCGAAGCAAGGGTTGCAGGTACAGTCGGAAGAAGGACTAGGCCTGGAGCTGATGCCCGTTGAGATAAAGGGACTGAATTTACAATTGCCACATAGCCATCCGTGGTTCATCCACGCTCAGGGCGGGCGTTTGCGACTGATTTCAATGCGACCGGAATCACTGAAAGACCTTCCGTACAACCATCACCATCCGGTTCCGCGGAAAACCACGCCGCTGACGCCTGACCAGCTTCCGGCCGGAATGAACATCCGCATCCGCAGCCTCGACAAGCGTCCACGCCCCTGGTTCGAGGATGATCCATACATGGGTAGGTTGCGCTACACGGAGATTATGATTGTCAATGCCAGACGCAACCTGGAAGGCATCCACCATTACGTGAGTTCACGCTACCTCCGGAATTATCTGGGAGAATTCTGTTACCTCACCAATCGCCGCTACAGTGGACAACAGAAAATTGAACAAATGTTCGGTTTGTTCGTCAGTAAGGCATGGAACCTGCCGTACATAGTGGACGCTTCCGACTAATCTGGAATTTCCGTTTCCCCAAAGGTGGAATCACCCGCACTAATCCTTCTTAACCCCTCACACATCCTTCCAACAACACACCATTCCTTTCAGATTCGTTGTCTCATCATCTACTCCCGGCGTCCGAACCAATCTGTTGCCTCATCCTCGAAATTCCCGTCCCGATAGCTATCGGGAATGGGCTTTTGAGCCTCATGATGATTTTTTAATTCGCGGCCCCGGATAAACATCCTGACAAGGGTCAGGATACCAGCGTTTGCTTTTTCGTTTTCTCCCGTTTATACTTGCACTAACGAATGTTAGTTAAGCGCCATGGAGAACACTAACCGAAGGGAGACGCTCATGCGTGCCGCCGCCCGCCTGATGCGGGAAAACGGTTATCCCGGCACCTCCATGCGCGACCTAGCGACAGCGATGGACATCGAAGCAGCCAGTCTCTATCACTACGTGGATAGCAAGGAAGATATCCTGAAGGAAATCTGTTTTGGGATGGGGCGTTCCTATCTAAATGCCATGGCAGAAGTGAACGATATCTACTTCAATGCCGGTGAACGTCTCGGAATGGCCGTGCGCGCACACATCCGCATCCTGACCGAGAACCTGGATGCCAGCCACGTGTTCGTGCACGAATGGAGGCACCTGAGCGAGCCTTCACTTGCAGCTTTCAAAAAATTACGCGACGATTATGAAAACCATTTCCGCATCATCCTGCGCAATGGGGAAGAGGAAGGGCTTTTCAATGAAGTCGACAATAAATTCGCCGTACTTACCATCCTCGCCTCCCTGAACTGGGTGGTGGAATGGTACCGACCCAACGGCGACATGACACCCGAACAAATCGCAGACAAGCTTACCCAATTTATTCTGAGCGGACTGCGCAAAGACATACAAGCATAAAATCCCAACCAAAAACATACTACCATGTACGGAAACGCATACATAGACCCGAACCAGCAGCACAGCATCCTCGAAGGCGAGGACATGGAAAAACTTGCCGCATTCGAGGCGCGCATTGCGCAGGGCGACAAGATCGAGCCCCACGACTGGATGCCCAAGGAATACCGCAAGCAGCTGATCCGCATGATCGAACAGCATGCCCATTCTGAGATCATCGGTTCACTTCCCGAAGGAACCTGGATTACCCGCGCGCCTGGCTTCCGCCGCAAACTGGCGCTCATGGCCAAGGTGCAAGACGAAGTGGGCCATGCCCAGCTCTTGTATGCAGCAGCCGAAACCCTCGGCAAAAGACGCGAATCGATGATCAACGACCTCATCAGCGGCAAATCGAAATACTCCAATGTATTCAATTACCCCGCTCCAACCTGGGCGGATAGCGCTGTGATTGCCTGGCTTATCGACGCCGGTGCCATCATCAACCAGGTAACCAACTCAAAAGGTAGCTATGGTCCCTATTGCAGGGCACTCGACCGGATCTGCGCTGAAGAGTCTTTCCACCTGAAATACGGCCACGATAACGTGGTTTTCCTCGCGACAGGAACCAAAGTGCAGCGCCAGATGGTACAGGAAGCCCTGACCCGCTGGTGGCCGCCCATCATGCATTTCTTTGGCCCGCCGGATAAATCCTCTGTGCACGGCGAAATCCTGATGCGCTGGAAAGTGAAAATGGCTTCCAACGACGACATGCGCCAGCAATTCATGAACATGTATGTGCCCAAGATCTGGGATCTCGGCCTGCAGATTCCTGACCCCAACCTTCGCAAGAACGAGCAAACCGGCAAATGGGAATACACCGAACCCGACTGGAATGAGTTCAAACGCGTGATCAACGGTGACGGGCCATGCAATGCTGAACGCCTTGCCGTGCGCCGCACCGCTGAAGAACGCCACCGCTGGGTACGCCGTGCCATCCTTGGCCAGGGTGTCGAATATGTAACCCCGCTCGCCTGAGCAGGCAACCTCCGCTTAGGCGGACAGACCAATAGCCATGCACTTAAGGAATATCGCACTTGCTCCGGCCATGATGCTGGTTTCAGCTCTGGGAGCACAGATCCCCAATTCCGGTTTTGAAAACTGGCGCACCGACGAGGTGTTCAGTTTGCGCGGCTGGCAAACGGAAGGAAACGTTACACGCAAAGCCGCAGGAACCGGTTTCGCTGCCCGCATCGAACATGCAGCCGGCAGCTTGCCTTCCTGGCTGGCACTGGCCGATTTCAATATCAATGCCGGTCCCGGAGCTCCAGGGCCCGCTTTTGCCATCAGCTCCGTTCCCGACAGCACGCGGCTGCGCATGCGCTGGAATCTGATGAACGGCGATACCGGCAGGGTTCTCGTCGGTTTTACCGACAACGGCTTCCTCATAGACTTGGTGCAGTATACCTTCAGCGGAAGTGCCCCGGCTTTTCAATCGGTTGCCATTCCCAACGGAACCTTTGCCTCCGCTCCCTGCGATTCAGGATTCATCTGGCTGAGCAGCAACCTGACTGGCAAATTGGGAGCCGGTATGGCTTGGCTGGAAGTGGATGATATCACCTTCCTCCTCGCCGGAAACAGCATGTCGCCCCAGCTTCCGAATAACAGAATGGAAGTTTGGGACAGCATGATAATCGTTGAACCCGAACGCTTTTCAGGCACAGACCGCATGTACAGCTCGCCGGGTAATTCCGTGGATCTCGTGAAGATTCATTCCATCCCCTTCAATGGCAATTACGCGTTGCGACTTGAAACCGGGCTTTGGCAATACAGTGGCATGACCGATACCCTGGCTTCATGGCTGATCAGTACATCTTCAACATCGGATGCATTTGGCGATGCCTTCATTCCTTCTTTCCCCGTCAATACCAGGCCCGCTTCGTTCAGGGGCTACAGTTTACTGCAAAGCCAGGGCGATACCCCGACCGCCGAACTGAACCTGTTCTACCAGGGCAACCTGGTGGGAAACGCCATCTGGGTAGGAGGGGCGAATCATACAGATTACCGGCTGTTTTCAGCGGATGTGCAATACGATCCGCTCTTCAGTGGAATCCCCGACAGCGCAACGGTTATCCTTTATCTGGGAAATGCAGAAGGTTCTTCCTCAAAGCCGGGTAACTACTGGGTGGTAGATGAATTGCATCTGAGTCCTTGGGCAACCTCAGTAGAAACTGCATCCCCCGAGCATTGGAGCGTTTATCCGAACCCAGCGCGCGACCGCGTTTTCATTAGCGGTACACCGATGAATGAAGCGGCGCAACTACAATTGCACGACCTCAGTGGGCGCCTCGTATTGGAAAAGCGACTGGCATCATTTAGCGGTCGTGAAAGCATGGAACTGCAAGGTTTACCGGCCGGAATGTACACCCTCGGCATGCAAACGGCAGGCCGCCGATTTACACAGAGATTCATCATAACACCATGATTATACAATCGCTCGACCCCCGTGTCACCCGCGCACGCATCGATCAGGAAAAAGAATTCCAACCGCTCGATCAGCTGGATCAGTTCGAAACCTATGAAGTGTTTCACCAGAAGAAGCGCGGGCAACAGCATTCCCATGTCGGCATCGTGCACGCACCAAACGCAGAACTGGCCATGGTGTTTGCCAAAGAGCAATACAGCCGACGCGGTCAGTGCGTTAACCTGTGGGTTGTGCGCACCCGCGATGTCTTTATTACGGAATACGAAGATGCCGACATTTTCGAAACCACTCCGGCGAAACTGCACCGCGAAGCAGAGTCATATAAAGTGATGGACCGCATTCAGGCTTACAAGGAAAGACAGGAGGCATAAACGATGGAATACACCGAAAAACACGTACTCGCGCTCAAGGAGCTGTTGTATAAAATGGCCGATGACCAGTTGATTCTTGGCCACCGGAACAGCGAATGGACCGGTCTGGGGCCGATCCTGGAAGAAGACATCGCATTCAGCAGCATGGCGCAAGACAAGATAGGTCAGGCACAGGCCCTGTACGAAATCTTACACGAACTGGGAGAAGGCGAGCCGGATACTGTGGCATTCATGCGCAATGCAGAACAGTTTCATTGTTGCCATCTGGTTGAAATTCCCATCGGCGAATACGATTTCTCTCTGCTGCGCCATTTCCTCTTCGACCGCGCCGAGCAAATCCGTTTCGACATGTTGGCCCAGAGCAGCTTTGAGCCCCTGGCACAGGTTGCGCGCAAGTTCCGCGGGGAAATCAAATACCACGTGATGCATGCCGATGTATGGGTGAAGCAGCTTGGCAAAGGCGGAGCCGAAAGCCATGGCCGGATGCAGGACACCTTGAACAGTTGCTTCCCGATGGCCTTGGGCATTTTCGAACCGGGCCCGTACGAAGCAGAGCTCATCGAAGCAGGCATCTTCCCGGGTGAATTGGCCTTGCGTAACAAGTGGATTGAAGCCATCCGTCCGGTGATTGAATCTGCCGGACTTCGCTTGCCCGATCAGTTCGACGATACCAGCGCCTATGGTGGGCGTTATGGCAGCCATACCGAATACCTCCAGCCTTTGCTGGACGAAATGACCGAAGTTTTCCGCATCGATCCGGCAGCAGAATGGTAAGCACACGGGATACCAGACATCTGCATCCCGAAATATGGGACGCATTGCAAGAGGTATTGGATCCCGAAATACCGACGCTTTCCATCGTTGATCTCGGTATCGTTACCGGTGTCAGTACCCCGGCCGAAGATGCGGTTGAAGTAAAACTGACGCCAACTTTCTCCGGTTGCCCCGCACTGAAGATCATGGAGCAATTGGTGGAAGACCGACTCAAGCAGGCAGGGTGGCGGAATGTGAAGGTGTACACCAGTTTCGATGTAGCCTGGAACAGCAATATGATCAGCGAAGCCGGTCTGACCGCATTGCATAAACACGGTTTGGCACCGCCGCCGCGCCACGATGGTTATATCGAATTGGATGTGCTCAGCGATGTGCCTTGCCCGCTCTGCGGAAG
The DNA here is from genome assembly GCA_947463435.1 of Flavobacteriales bacterium. GTDB lineage: Bacteria > Bacteroidota > Bacteroidia > NS11-12g > UBA955 > REEB481. The sequence continues at coordinate 14,752 of CANHTS010000046.1, forward strand.
CCGGAATACAACCATGAAGACACCTTTTGGCCCGACCTTGTGCCGCAGCATGCACTATTGCAATCACTGCAGCAACGCATTTGAAAGTTTTAAGCCGGTTTCCTGATCCTGAAATCAGCGTAGCAAAGAAAAAGCAAGGTCGTGTCTGGCCTTGCTTTTTTTGTGGATGACAGGCTGGGTTCGCTTATGCGTTTTTCTTCACACCGCAGGTATTGATGCCGAGCATGGTGTAAAGCGGGCAGAAGCTGATAAGAGAGGTAGCGAGGAAGATACCGCCTGCTGCGAGAAGCACCATTCCCAATGCGCCGCTTACTGTGCCTGTGAAGAACAGTACGGCGAAGACGATAGAGAGGATGATGCGCACGGCGCGGTCGAGGGTTCCCATGTTCTTTTTCATTTTTTGTTGGGTTTATGTGTTGTTGATGAGGTGTTTATTTTCCATAAGATAATTCCC
>CANHTS010000047.1 GCA_947463435.1 Flavobacteriales bacterium
ATCGGCATGCATAGACAGGAGCTTTTTGACGTGCATGCGCATGGTATGCCCTTCAAAAGGTTGCAGGTATAACTTCGTCAGGCCGGTCCGTTTGTTGCTCGTTAAGGCGCTGAATTGCACCTGTACGCTGTCGCCATTGAGGGTCTGCACCTGCATGAGGGTATAGGCATCGGCGCCGAGGCGCACTTCGTACACATCACCGCGTTGGGGCGCTTGCAGCCAAGTGGCATTGCGTTCGCTGCGGAGGCCGCTTACATAAACGCTGTAGACCACCAGTCCGCCGAAGATGATCAGCCCCGTGCAATACCAGGCCGGTGTGCGGTGTGTTTGCCGCATTTCCGCCAACTGATCCTGTTGCAGATCATTGAAATCTTTCGCCTTCACCTTGTGGGCACAATGCTGACAGCGGATTTCTCCCTTACGCCCTATGGGAAACAGTGGCAGCCACAAGGCATGTACATAGCGCTGCAAGAGGTGCATCTCGCGGCATTCGCGGCGCTCACAGATCGGGCAGTTGCCGGGCAAAGGAGTAGTAGCCAGCTCGCGGCTGCGGATTCCGTAGACCATGGGTGGGCAAGGTAGGGCAGGGGAGCGTGTTTGTAATGGCTTCGGGCTTGTCGAAGGTGGCGATTTACACCACAAATGTTGATGTGGAGAACTGAACCGCCACTTTTGCCAAACCCGTGTTACGCAGTCGTTTTTTTCTATACTTCATAATACTCTTATTTGTATCTGTTTGGGGTAACAGTCCATGTTAGTTGAAAAATAAAAGCACCAATCAGTGTCCACAGAATATCGTTCCAGTCAAAGTGTAATTTTTTTGAAGTCCTTTGAATAAATTCCCACGTTATAAGTCCTATTAGTGAAATGATATTGGCAGTGAGGTGTTTGTTTTCATTTTGCCATTTCTTCTTCAATTTCATTTGAGGAATTATAACAACCAATAATGCAGGTATTCCTATTGCTGGGAATAAGTTAGGTGCAATACCCAAAAAGTATTTAACAGTAATACTTTTGCCACTGTAATTTGGTCTGATGCGGTCAATTATTTGTTGGTAGGCAATAAAGCAAATCGTAAACAAGGCTAACCAATAATACAAACTCTTTTCCCTTTTCATTTTTTTGATTTACTTTATTATTCAAAAAACGAGTATTGCTGATGTGTTATTGTCATTATTATTTAAAAGCAATACGAAACCTGCAGCTCCGTGACAATCGGTATATTTGCCAACGATTTTCCATTTGTCTTTTCCAGAACTTGGTTTGTAAATCAATCCATCACTGTATTTGCCAACGATTCTCCAATTGTCTTTTCCAGGACCTTTTTGATAAAAAAATTCTTCATTGTATTTGCCAACAATTTCCCATCTGTCTTTCCCCGGACCTCTTTGGTAAATTAAATTATCATTACATTTTCCAACGATAGACCATTTGTTTCGTCCGTACTTTTCATATATTAAATTACTATCGCACTTTCCAATTATGTTCCAATTATCATGGCCTTTTATTTTTTTATATATTGCTGATTGATTAGATACTAATAGTTCAGGTGATTGAGCTGATATAGTAGAAGTGCCTGTCCATGAAAATGTGGCGAGGAGAAGTAATGTTTTTAACTTTTTCATTTTGCAGTTTTTCAATTTTTTACTAATTAGTCGCTGAAAAAGGCAAAGAATTACAAGGGTAGAAAAAATTAGTCTTGTAATTCAATTAAAATTAAACGAAGGCGAGAAAGATGATTCCCATAAAGCTTTTTGAGATACAATTTTATGCCGAAATTGAATAAAAATCCGATAGGAACGAGTATTACGATAAGAATACCCCACAACCATATTTCTGAAAGTATTTGCACCATATCCTTTTCAGTATCAGCCTTAATGCCCGTAAAAGCACCGGCTACCAGTACAATCGGAATCAAAACGTTATATCCCCAGCGATAGAACCAAAGGAAGTTTTCAAATCCTAGGATTAGGTTAGTAAGGGTTTCTTTGATGGGCTTGTTTTTAATTTCCAAATTATTGAGCATGGTAAGTTTTTTGTAATAGTAAAAACCAAAGCCACAACCCAAGACAAGCACAATTGTTGAAATATTTTGCACAGACTGGTCTGCCGTTGTAAAACTGATAAGCATACACACTACAATAAACAAAACTGTAATCCACAATTCAAAACGGACACTTATTTTTAATGAATCAATGGAATTGTTGGCCTTACTGCGTGTTATTCTAAGCAATTCTTCATCACTCAATAACTTTTTTGTCGTTGGCTGTGTATGTTGCTTCCAAGCTCCTTTTAAATCATCTAGTTCCATTATGCTTTCATTATGGTTTTTAATTTTTCTCTAATACGATTCATTTTTACCCTGACATTGTTTTGTGTGATACCCAATGTTTCAGCTATTTCTTCATAGGGAATTTCATCTAAATAAAGCATTATCATTGCCTTTTCAATTTCACTAAGCTGTTTAATTGCATTTTCCAACATTTGATACTGTTCTCTTCTAGATGCCGATTCGTCATCATCGGCGATTTGAAACCTCAGGTTATTGAGGTCAGTTGATTCAGGGATACGACTTGTTTTACGGAGAGAAGAAATGGCTGTGTTTAATGCTATTCGGTACATCCATGTAGTTATTTTGGCTTGCCCTTTAAATGTTGGGAATGATCGCCATAATTGGAGGACTATTTCTTGAAATAAATCCTTGCGACTTTCATCATTTCGCTCATACAAAAAGCATACTTTATGTATCAATCCATGATTCTCATTTATGAGTTTCACAAAATCTTTTTCTGTATTACTCATGTTCATCATTAGTCGTCAGAAAGTTGATAGAATTACAAAACAATCAAAATGACTTTAAAAATCTAGAACCTTGGACATAGCTATTTCTTTGTAAAGCACTGGAATATTTATTTTCGTGGTTCTAATTTAACGCTTTTGCCAACTTTTAACCAGTCCAATTTTCGGGGGGACTTTCAAGGAGTGTATGGCGCAATCCTCATCTTTTCAGTTTGCATGAAGCTTAACGAAGCAAATGATGAGGCTATTGCACAGCCGCAGTTTGGAAGTATCTTCATTTAGGATTCGCGAGAAGTCCCTTTGCCCTTTCCGCCCAGTACCACCCCACTATTTTACAACTATAAACGCTTGTGCTTGGCTGTTGATGGTTTTGCTGCGCAGCACAGCGTAATACATTCCTACCTCCCAATCGTCTGTTGTGAGTTGGGTTTGCTTGGTAAACACAGGTAGTGTTTTCAACAAACTTCCAGCTACATCATAAATAAGTATCTCTGCGGGCTCTGAAAACGTTGGAGTTGTGAGTTCAAATGCAACAGTCCTCGATGATGGGTTGGGATAGATTTTTAATTGACTCTCTTGCCTTTCATTGTCGCGTATTCCATTGGTGCCATTTACCACCACAGCAATGCTTTTCGTGGTATCGATGCACGTTGCGGAATAGGAAATAACAGCCTTATAATTGCCTTGTTCCTTTGCATACAACACTGGGTTATTCGAACTCGAAATCTGGGTATTATTCAAAAACCACTGATACTGTATTCCCCCCGTATTGGCACGCAATTCCACTGAGTCTCCACTTTGAATCGTAGTCGCACCAATCGCTTCGAGTGAAGCGGTGTTCTTAAGCAAGTTGCAAATGTCAATGTTAAACACCCCGGTAGAAACGCCCGCATACAAGGTTGAACCACTGATGTAAAGTTTATTTATCGTAAGGTTTGACAATCCGGTATTCAAAGCTGCCCAATTCAATCCTTCATTGGCTGAATAAAAAACGCCGCCACCATTGGTGCCGGCAAATATTACATTCCCAATTACGGCAAGGCTATTTATGGCCGTCGTGCTGATGCCATTGATCTTTCTAGTCCAGTTTTTCCCATCATCATACGAGAAGTAAACACCATCATATTGGGAGGATGTTCCGGTATTTTTTGTTCCGGCAATAAGTATAGAATCATTTTTAACACCCAAACAATAAATGTCTTGAAAAGAGGATGTCTGACCAACTTTTATTCCATTACCCGCTGCACCATACCAGGTTACCCCATTGTCATTGGATGTCTGCAAATACCCTGAACCCTGAAAAGAAGCCATCATAAAGCCTGTCTTTCGCACAATATCTGTATTTCTACCTTGCCAACTTGTATTGGACGATACCCAAGTGGATCCTTTGTCTGTAGAATACCACACGCCTGTCCCATTCATACCGATAATATAATTAGACCCACTCAACACAACGGTATTCACATCTTGAAAGCTATACACTGTGGGCATGGAAGTCCAGCTATACCCATTATTGGTAGATTGGAACAACTGCTCATAACTGGCTACCAAGAGTTTGGTTCCATCTTGGGCAATAGATTTTGCAGTCGTAGTTATTCCTAAGGCTTTGCCCCAAGAGTTTCCACTGTTATCGGTGTAATATATTCCGGTATCGGTGCCCGCAAGAAGGTTATTGTTGGACACGTGCAACGAAATCACATTCTTAGGAAGATTGGGTAATTTTGTCCATTGGCCATAAAGAGAGACGCTTAGCAAAAGGGCTAACGTTGATGTTACTATTGTTTTTTTTATCATTTTATCTGTTTTTCAAAATCCTACTCGTATGGCTTTTCGGTAGCACCTTGTTTGTTTGCTTGCCTCCAATTCGTTAAACATATGCAAGCATTGCAAAAAAAAACAATGCTCAGGCATGGGAGCAGTGTGTGAAAAGATTTGTGTAATCCCTTCACCTCACTCATGCCTTAACGCCTCGATCGGATCCAGCCTGGCCGCTTTCACCGCCGGATAGAGCCCGCTGACCAGGCCAACGAGGGTGCAGACGGCCACCGCCAGTCCGATCCAGTTCCAGGGCATAATGAAACCACCTTTGACGGCCGCACTGATGGCGTTGCCGATCAGGAGTCCAAGCACAATGCCTGCCGCGCCACCGATCTGGCAAATCACCACGGCTTCGCTGAGAAATTGGTTGCGGATGGTTTTGCGGGTCGCTCCCAAAGCCTTGCGCGTACCAATCTCACGGGTGCGTTCCGTTACTGAAACGAGCATGATATTCATCAGGCTGATCGCCGCACCCAATAAGGTAATGACGCCAATCAGGGTGCCGGCAAGGCTCACCGAGCGGAGGTTGTCGATGGCTTCGCGGGCCAGGGCATCGCTGCGCACAAGTTCGAAATTGTCGTCGAGGTGCAGGCCCAGCCCGCGGATTCTTCGGAAGGTGAGGTAGGCCTCCTGCTGGGCCGCGTCGAGGTCTTTGATCTCCGTTACCGAGACATTGATGAAATACGATTCGGCACCGCTGGCCAATTGGTTGCGGCCGGTACTAACGGGAAGGAATACGACGCGGTCGCCGCCCGACATGCCGAGGCTCGAGCCTTTGGTTTCCAATACGCCCACTACGCGGAGCCGCGCGCTGCCGATGCGGATGATGCCGCCCAGGGCCGATATCTTCGGAAAAAGCTGCAAAGCCACGTCTTTGCCGATGATCGCCACCGGCAAGGCAAGGTCTACGTCGGTCGAAGTGAAATTCCGTCCGCTTTCGACGGCATAGCCTGCCGTTTCGAGGTAGCGGTCGTCGACGCCTTGCACACGGATATTCGGATTGGTCTTGAGGTTGCCGGCTTTGACGGTGCCAGCGAAATTGAGGTTGGAACTCACCGAAACGGCTGCCGGAAACGTGAATTCGCGCTTGAAGCGGCTTGCCTGCGACCAGGTAATGGTTTTGTACTCAATGGGCGCCTGCCTGCGTCCGCTGAAACTGGACTGGCCTGCGCGGTTGCGTATATTGAAGGAGTTGGTGCCCATCCGCGAGAAACTTTGCGTGATGGCGCCTTTCATCGCTTCGATGGAAGTGAGGATGCCCACCAAGGCACCAATCCCGATGGCAATGATCAGGCAGGTGATGACGGTGCGCAACAGGTTGGACCTCACAGCATCCAAGCCCTGGCGGATGTTCTCGCGTAAATTCAAGGGTGGAAAGTTAGGGCCTTGTGCGCATGAGACGAAAATAGAAATGGACGGGCAGGCGGGAACGCAAGATTAAAAGTACGGCTGTAGCCCTGCCGGCTCAAGGTCGCGAAGCGGAAACTTCAGGCGGAAAAAGATTGTCCGCAGCCGCAGGTTTCCGATGCGTTGGGGTTGCTGAAGGTGAAGCCGCGGTTGTTGAGGCCTTCTTCCCAACCTATCACCATGCCAACCACATACATGGTATGCGCCTTGTTCATAACCACCGGAATGCCTTCAATTTCGTATTCCTGGTCTTTTTCTTCCTTCTTGTCGAAAGCCAGGAGATAACTCATGCCCGAACAGCCGCCGCCTTTCACACCAATGCGGAGGAATTGGTCCTCAGACAAGGTCAGGCTGGCGCGCAGGCGGTGCAATTCTATCAGGGCCCCTTCGGTAAACTGTACGGGAGGCGCTTGCTTGTCGGTTACGGTGGGGTTTACAATTTCGCTGATCATACGATGAAGGAATAGACTGCAAAAATAACAAGCCCGGGGCGGATTGGTTCAGGCGGCTGCTCCGGAAGTTCTGCCGCATGTCAGGGAATGACTTCCTGAAGAGAAGGACAGCGTAAAAATATTTCCAAGTGAATGTCTTACTTAACTTTGCCCTTCCGTTATAAGCTACATGGACGCCTTTCTGAACGTATTGCTCGAAGCGCTGAAATACATCCTGCCTTCGGTGGTGGTATTTCTCACAGCCTACTACATCATCCGCAACCACAGCCAGGAGACGCTGCAGCAGATGGCCATCGAAACCCGCAAGCAGAACCAAAGCCTGATCACGCCGGTGCGCCTGCAGGCTTACGAACGCCTGGTGCTGTTCCTGGAACGCGTAAGTCCGGCCCAGCTTATCATCAACCTCAACCAGCCCAATGTATCTGCCCATGCCTTCCGGGCAGACATGATTGCGACCATCAACCAGGAGTATGCCTATAATATATCGCAGCAGGTGTATGTGAGTGCCCAGGCCTGGAATGTGATCCGCGTGGTGAAAGAGCAGGTGATTCAGCTCATCAACTCAGAATACGAAAAGATGCCCGAAGCAGCCATGGCGCCAGACCTCAGCAAAGCCATCATCGAAGCCATGATGCAGCAACAGCAGCAGCCCACCCAAAAGGCTATCGATTTCCTCAAGGCAGAACTCAATTTGCTCTTCGGATGAGTCAGGACAAAGCCACACAGCCCCGCTACACCGATTCGGGCATCCGCATCGAACCGGTTTACAGCGTCTGGAACGGAACCCGCACCCTTCCCGGAGAATTTCCCTATACCCGCGGAGTGCGCCGCGATATGTACCTCGGCCGCTTGTGGACCATGCGCCAGTACGCCGGCTTTTCAACCGCCGAAGCTTCCAACGAACGCTACCATTACCTGCTGAAACAGGGAACCATGGGCTTGTCGGTTGCGTTCGATCTGCCTACGCAAATTGGTTTCGACAGCGATCACCCCTTTGCAGAAGGCGAAGTGGGGAAGGTGGGCGTTTCCATCTGCTCACTCCGCGATATGGAGGTATTGTTCAAAGGCATCCGCCTGGAAGACATCACCACCTCGATGACGATCAATGCCACGGCGTCCATTCTGCTGTGCATGTACATCGCGCTGGCCAAGAAACAAGGTGCTGACCTCAGCAAGATTTCCGGCACCATCCAGAACGACATATTAAAGGAGTACGCCGCACGCGGTACCTATATCTATCCGGTGGGCCCGAGCATGCGGCTCATCACCGATATCTTCGAATACTGCAGCCGCGAACTGCCGAAGTGGAATACCATTTCGATTTCGGGTTACCATATCCGCGAGGCGGGAAGCACCGCAGCGCAGGAACTGGCCTTCACGCTGGCGAATGGAAAGGCTTATGTGGAAGCGGCTTTGTCGCGCGGACTGGATATCAACGTATTCGGAAAGCGCCTGTCGTTCTTCTTCAACGCGCACAACAACTTCTTCGAAGAGGTGGCCAAGTTCAGGGCGGCGCGCAAGATATGGGCCGAGTATATGCAGGCTGCAGGTGCGACCGATCCGCAGGCCATGATGCTGCGTTTCCATACCCAGACGGGCGGTTCGACGCTCACGGCCCAGCAACCTGAGAACAATATCGTTCGGGTTTCGCTCCAGGCATTGGCGGCGGTATTGGGCGGAACCCAAAGCCTGCATACCAACGGTTACGACGAAGCTTTGAGTCTGCCAACCGAGAAAGCAGCCGGTATCGCTTTGCGCACCCAACAGATCATTGCCTTTGAAAGCGGTGTGACGGATACCACCGATCCGCTGGCGGGTTCCTTCTTTGTGGAGAACCTCACGGATGCCATAGAGAAAGAGGCATTGCGCCTGATGCAAGTAATCGACGACATGGGCGGCGCAGCCAAATCGATCGAAAGCGGCTGGATGCAACAGCAGATTGCCGATGCGTCTTACCGCTATCAGCAGGCTGTGGAAAGAGGAGAGAAGAAGATTGTGGGTGTGAACAGTTTCCGCACCGAAACCAATACCGACACACCGGTGTTCAGGATAGACGACAGCATCCGTTTGAGTCAGACGGTCCATTTGGATCAGCTCCGTTCAGAAAGAAATGCACAAAAAGCCGAACAGGCACTGCGAAATGTTGAAGAGTGTGCAAAAGGTGACGGAAACCTGATTCCACACATCCTTGAGGCGGTGGAAAACGACTGTACCCTCGGGGAAATCGCCGATGCGATGCGAAACGTATTCGGACTCTATAACGGATAGTACCGATAGAGTCGCGAAATCCAAGGAAAACAGCCCTCACAAGGGGTTAACAAGGGCTTAATAGTTACAGTAAAAATCCTTTGCTATCAAGGGAAATAAATTTTTTCCTTGTGGATTTCTTTTCTTTTTTAGCACTCTGTTTCACCCTTGCGAAAAGGTTCTGAAATCAGATCAGAAAACTATTAACATTTACCTAACAAACCGACGAAGGAAACAACCAGCTATGAGTGAACCGAGACCACATGAACAGGCATGGGCAGAATGCCTTAAAGTGATCAAGGACAATGTGACACCCCAGAGTTTCAAAACCTGGTTCGAGCCGATCCGACCCGTTCGCCTCGAATCAAAGGTCTTGACCATTCAGGTGCCCAGCCAATTCTTCTTTGAATGGCTGGAAGAACATTATGTGGGATTGCTGCAGAAGACATTGAAAAAAGTGATTGGCCCGACCGCCAAGCTCGAATACAATGTTGTAGTAGAAAACAGCAACCAAGGGAATACGCCTTACACCGTAAACCAACCTTCCGGCAATTCGAGCCGTCAGGTGCCCAATGAAATGGGCATGCCCATCCAATTGGGTGCCTCCATCAAGAACCCGTTCATCATTCCCGGACTGAAGAAGATGAATGTGGATTCGCAACTGAATCCGAAATACACCTTCGACAATTTCGTAGAAGGAGAATGCAATAAACTGGCCCGCAGCGCCGGTGTCGCCGTGGCGCAAAAGCCGGGGGGAACTGCCTTCAATCCGCTGATGATTTTCAGTCCCTGCGGGCTCGGCAAAACGCATCTTGCACACGCCATCGGCAACATGATCAAGCAGATACACCGCTCCAAGGTGGTGCTGTATGTGAGTGCCGAAAAGTTCATTAACCAGTATATCGACTCTGCCAAGAACCACAACAGCAGCGACTTTGTGAACTTTTACCAGTATGTGGATGTGCTGATCATCGACGACGTGCAGTTCTTTGCCAAGAAGGAAAGAACACAGGACATCTTCTTCCAGATCTTCAACCACCTGCACCAGAGCGGCAAACAGATCGTACTCACCTGCGACCGTCCGCCGAAAGACCTGAAGGATGTGGACGAACGCCTGCTTTCGCGCTTCAAATGGGGTCTCAGCTGCGATCTTACCACGCCCGATTTCGAAACCCGTCTTGCGATCCTCGAAAACAAGATGTACCAGGACGGTATCACAATCGACCGCGAAGTGGTGGAATACCTGGCGCACAATATCGACTCCAATATCCGCGAGCTCGAAGGCGCCTTGATTTCGGTACTCGCTCAGGCTTCCCTCACCCGAAAGCAAATCGACCTGCCGCTGGCCAAGCAGATGATGAAGAATTTCGTCAAGAGCGCCAGCCGCGAGATTTCGATCGATTATATCCAGAAGCTGGTTTGCGATTTCTACGGCATTCCGGTGGAAGCAGTGAAGTCAAAAACCCGCAAACGCGAGATAGTACAAGCCCGTCAGATCGCTATGTTTTTCTCTAAAGACCTCACCAAGGCTTCGTTGAAGAACATCGGCATGCATTTCGGCGGCCGCGATCACAGCACCGTGATCCATGCCTGCCAAACGGTGAACGACCTGATGGATACGGACAAGAAGTTCCGTCAGGATGTCGACGAAATCGAGAAGCGCATCAAGATCAATACGGTCTGAACGGCCACGGGGATATCTTTGAACCGTGTTCACCCGCCTCACGCCTGAAGGTTTCGACGACTATGCCCTGATCGACAGCGGCGGCTATGAAAAGCTGGAGCGCTTCGGGAAATACGTGTTGCGTCGCCCGGAACCGCAGGCCGTATGGTCCAAATCGCTGTCTGAACTGGAATGGAAACACCGCGCACACGCTACTTTCTTCCGTAAAAAAGGACAACAGCCCGACGGCGATGCCGGTAACTGGGAACTGAAGCCCGGCATGCCGGATCGCTGGAATATCCATTACCGCAAAGGCGGACTCAATCTGCAGTTCCGCTTAGGGCTCACTGCCTTCAAGCATGTCGGCATCTTTCCGGAACAAGCCGTCAATTGGGATTACCTATACGAACGACTTCAGTCTGTGGAAGGGGAAAAGCCGCGGGTGCTGAACCTCTTCGCTTATACCGGAGGTGCGTCTGTTGCAGCCCGTGCGGCGGGTGCCGATGTCACACATGTGGATTCGGTAAAGCAGGTGATTACCTGGTCGCGCGAAAACATGGAACTGAGCGGACTGGACAATATCCGCTGGGTGGTGGAGGATGCATTCCGTTTTGTGGAACGCGAACTCAAGCGCGGCAAGAGTTACCACGCCATATTGCTCGATCCGCCGGCTTACGGCCGCGGTCCGGACGGCGAAAAATGGGAATTGGAAAAGCAGATCGATGCCTTGCTCGGCATGTGCAGCCGCATCCTGTTGCCGGAGCAATCCACCCTGCTGCTCAACCTGTATTCCATGGGTTTTTCGCCCATGATCAGCGAAACCCTGGTTAGCACACATTTCAACACGGGAGAAACGCTTTCGGGTGAATTGTTCCTCCGTGACGAAGCCGAAAAAAACCTTCCCCTTGGCACATTTTTGAGACTTGAACGTTAACAGCCTGTATAGATGATTGAAAACCGCAGCGACCGCCCACTCATTCTCGTTTCGAACGACGATGGCATCACCGCGCCCGGCATCCGCAACCTGGTGGAAGAAATGCAGCAGATCGGCGATGTGCTCGTCGTTGCGCCAGACAAACCGCAAAGCGCGATGGGGCATGCCATCACCATCAACCAACCCTTGCGCCTTACCAAGGTGAATCAGTTTCCGGGTGTGGAATCGTACCAATGCACGGGCACACCGGTGGATTGTGTGAAACTCGCCATCGACAAGCTGCTGCCACGCAAGCCAGATCTCATGGTTTCAGGCATCAACCACGGCGCAAACTCCTCCATCAATGTCATTTACAGCGGCACCATGAGTGCGGCTGTGGAAGCCGCTATCGACGGCATGCCGGCCATCGGATTCTCGCTCTGCGATTTCAGTTGGGATGCGAATTTTGCACCTGCCCGGCCTTTTATACGGAAAATCGCACTCGAGCTGCTTCGCAATGGTTTGCCTTACGGAACCTTGCTCAATGTGAATATACCCGTTCCGGCGGATGGCGAAATCAAAGGCGTGCGTATCTGCCGCCAGGCCATTGCCAAATGGAAAGAAGATTTTGACGAACGACAGGATCCCTTCAACCGGAAATACTATTGGATGACGGGCAAGTTCATCAATATGGACAAAGGCGAAGACACCGACGAATGGGCTTTGGCGCACGGATATGTCAGCGTTGTGCCTACCCAGTTCGACCTTACCGATCACAGCCGCATCAGCGCCCTTAATACCTGGGATATCCATGACACCCCAACACCGTAAAGACCTCTTTCTCGGCATCGTGGGCGGTATTTCGCTGCCTTTCGTCATTGCCCTCATCATCTTCAAGGCCAGCCGTCCGGAACTCACGGTCGACGATTTCTTTACGCTCCTCGGCGACAGCGATGTGATGAGTCCGTTTATCCGCATGGCGTTGATAGGCAACGGCATCCTGTTCTGGCTTTTCCTTCGCCGCAACCGCGAAATGGTATGCCGTGGCATTTTGCTCAGCACGCTGGTTTACGGTATTTACGTGATTTACATGACCTTCGTTTAAGCGATGCGCATCTATGTAGTGGCAGGTGAAGCCTCGGGCGATTTGCAAGCCGCTGCTGTGATGCAGGAGCTGAAAAGCCTGGATCCGGGCATCGAATTCCGCTTCTGGGGCGGCGACCGCATGGCTGCCGCGGCCGGAAAGCAGCCGGTGGTGCACAACCGCGAAAGGGCCTTCATGGGTCTTTGGGAAGTGCTGAAGAACCTCGGCCGTATCAGGCGCTATCTCAAACAGTGCGAAGACGATATCCTGGCCTGGAAACCGGATGTGCTGTTGCTGGTGGATTATCCAGGCTTCAACTTGCGCATGGCGGCAGTGGGGAAGAAGGCGGGTATCCGCACCATTTACTTCATTGCACCCAAGGCCTGGGCCTGGAAGAAGAAACGCGCTGCAAAACTGGCTGCTCAAACCGATCTGGTGCTCTCGATTCTGCCTTTTGAAGCGGAGTTCTTTCAACCGTGGGGTGTCAATCTCAAATACATTGGCAATCCGCTGCTCGATGCGGTGCGCGGCTTCCAACCGGATCCGTCATTTCGCGCAGCACACGGACTGGAATCTGATTTCCTAGCCCTCTTGCCTGGCAGCCGGGAACAGGAAATTGTCCGCATTTTGCCCGGCATGTTGGCCACGGCAGCGCGCTTTCCTGGCATCCGGGCGGCGGTGGCTTGTGCGCCCGATTTCCCGCCGGAATGGTATGCGGAGCGCTTCGGCAATCCGGATAATGTGTTTTTTGTACCTTCCGCATCCTACGATTTGCTTGCCACAGCCCGCGTTGCGCTCGTTGCCAGCGGCACGGCGACGCTCGAAGCCGCGCTGTTTCATTGTCCGCAGGTGGTTTGTTATGCCACCAGCAAGCTCACGTATTACGCAGCGCGTGCCGTTTTGAAGATTCGTTTCATTAGCCTGGTGAACCTCATCATGGACCGTGCGGTGGTGCCGGAACAAATACAGGACAATATGCATCCCGACCGGCTGGAGCCCTTGCTGCGCGGGCTATGGGAAGGTGCGGAACGCGAGCGCATGCTATCCGCTTACCGGGAGCTCGATACGCGCATGGGCGAGCCCGGTGCGGCAAAGCGTGCAGCTATCGAAATAATTCAGTACCTAAGGGCTTGACAAGAGCCATCCAGGGTCGTACATTTGCAGTCCTTTTAGGAAAAGCCCTCCGGGGAAAATCCGAAAAACGGGGGATTAGCTCAGCTGGCTAGAGCGCTTGCATGGCATGCAAGAGGTCATCGGTTCGACTCCGTTATCCTCCACTTCAAGTAAGCAAAGGGCTTCAGTTATATCTGGAGCCCTTTTTGTTTGCCATCCTATCCATTTTTCTCCATGCACTGTCCCTCAAATTAGGAGCTTGGAGTTTCAATTTGTCGCGTTGTGTAGGTGGTGATTCAGCGTCACCTTTTGGTCGGTCTATCCTGAATATGCATCAGGACTGGGTATTCTGTTTTTTTTGGGCACTGTCAAGGTTATAGAGTGTTTAAACTTATTCAATAGGTGTAATTAATAATTGGTGCAGCTTGCTTCGCTTTTATATTTGATTCACCATGAAACGCTACCTCTCACATATACCCTTGTTATTGCTGCTGGCAAGCCCGCTTCAGGGTCAGGCCCCGCAAGGAATAAACTACCAGGCCGCTTTGCGCAACGGATCCGGGCAAGCATTGTCCAATACGGCCGTAACCATGCGCCTCGGCATTTACTCCGGTGCCGGAGCTACCGTGAAAGTGTACGAGGAAACCCATGCGCTGACGAGCAACAGCACCGGCGTGGTGAACTGTGTGATCGGCAAAGGTTCTGTTACTTCAGGCAGTTTTTCGGCCATCAATTGGGGAAGTGACCAGTTTAGCCTGAAGGCGGAAGTCAATACAGGCGGAGGGTTTCTCGATTTGGGAACTCAGCAGCTCATCAGCGTACCTTATTCCCTTTACAGCAACCAGTCAGGAGGCCTCAGTGGGAATTTGCCTCCTTCTCAGATCAGTGCAGGCGGAGCAGCTGCAGACCAGGTGCTCAGCTGGAACGGTAGCAATTGGGTGCCGAAGAACCCATCTTTGGGCACCATAACAGGCGTCACTGCCGGCACCGGTTTAACGGGTGGAGGAACCTCCGGCACACTCACACTGAACGCCCTCAATACCGACCCGCTGTGGAATGCCAACCAACTGCAAGGTGTAAACATACGAAGCGGCGTTGTGCCTTTCGTAGGAGGTATTTTACGGGCTGGAACCAACGGTTGGGAACCGTCTGTTGAAACGGTTCGCGCTGTGGGAACCGGCTTAAGTTTAGGCAGCGGAGGTACCATCAACTCGGTATGGACACAAAACGGCAGCGATATTTACAACAACAACACCGGCCGTGTAGGAATAGGTACAAGCAAGCCCACATTCCCGCTGCATATTGCTGGCATCAATGCCACAGTAGCGCACCAATATCAGGGCAAAGGCTGGGATGCTTTTTATTACAAAGGCACGGAATTGGGGTATCTCGGGGTGTTTAACGACACCAACGACCTTGACTTTGGCACAAACGGAACGGGAAGAAATGTTAATATCGTAACCGGTTCAGGTTCAATCCCCAGGCTCACCGTCACCAGTTCCGGCAAGTTGGGCGCAGGTATTACTAACCCCAATTTCAAATTACACCTGCATGAACCCTTCACCACCAGCTCCCCGGTATTACAGTTCAGCAACCAAACTTCGGGAAATTCACTGGTTGATGGTTTCGTCATTGGATTCAACACCAGTTCCGCCGAAGCG
>CANHTS010000048.1 GCA_947463435.1 Flavobacteriales bacterium
AGGCATCCACCATTTCGTGAGTTCACGCTACCTCCGGAATTATCTGGGAGAATTCTGTTACCTCACCAATCGCCGCTACAGCGGAAATCAGAAAATTGAACAAATGTTCGGGTTGTTCGTCAGTAAAGCATGGAACCTGCCGTACATAGTGGACGCTTCCGACTAATCTGAAATCGCCGTTTTGCCAGCTGGTAACGAAACAGCCTATTCCCGCCCTAAGCCCATCCCAACCTCACCCCTCCTTCCGCCAACGCACCATTCCTCTCGGATTCGCTGTCTCAATCCATATTTCCGATGCGGGAACCGATATGATCTCTCGTTCTCGAAATCCCCATCCTGATAGCTATCGGGAGTATTTTTTTGACCCTCATGGCGATATTCGAATGCACGATTCGCGATCAAGATTATGCAAGCCCTGTAACCCTTGCCTGGCAATGCGTTACAGCAAATTCAGAGAACCTTTTTAAAAGAAGAAAACAACTCCTGTATTCCATTCAAGAGCTGTTAATCCTTCAACAGGGAAAAGGCCTTTGCCACCTTTATCTACGGTCAGCAAAAGCGGGAATTTCAATTGCAGATTCAGGGCCAGTTCTTCAGCCAGCTTGTAATGCGCACCGAGCACAGGAGCCATTCCGATGTAGTTGATGGATTCATATACCCGCCGAAAGTTGTATCCTTCAATGAAATAAAGGCCCATATCAGCGCCTGCATAAAGAGAAAAAACGCCTTCCCTGAGGGTGTATGTGTAGATTCCGTTTAAGCGGGTTGAACTGCTGTTGCTGTTGGCATAATATGCTGCACCGATGCCGATGCGCACCTTGTCAGATGCCTTGTAGGCATAATCCAGACCAGCTCCGTATTGCACGCCGTTCGAATTCACCGGATTGAATACCCCGGCATTCAATCCGATAGCATGTTGCGCTTTCAGTTCTTCTGTACCGCCCCAACAGCCAATCACCAGTAAGGCCAAAGCTTGCAATAACTTGACATGGAAAAATGGCAAGTTCCGAATACAACCTAAAACCATCCGATTACTTCCGGATAACCTATTTCGTTTTGCTTGTATCATATTGGTTGGTTTTGCAATATACCGTATTGCAATACTTCTTAAAATTAACCAGCTGTAAACTCCGGCCGTTGTATTGAATCGGTTTCAATTGAATGCCATGTTTACAGGTGATGGTTCGCAACGCTGGTATTGATTCATAAATCAACCGACATCGTGTCGCGGCGGCTTGGAATCTGAACAGCCGGCTCTTTTTCCGGTCAGCAAACTGGAACATTCTCCGCTATTTTTGCCTCTCCCCTCTCCTATGCAATCCCGACGCATTGCCGTATTGCTCTTTCATCCGCGTTTCGAAAACAGTGAGGCCAACCTGGCGCTCTACGAGGCCGCTTTAGCCAGCGAAGGCGTTACCTGCCGCGACATGTACGAGCTGTATCCCGATTTTCAAGTGGATATAGAAACCGAAAAAGTCTGCATGATGGAACACGATGTCATCATCTGGCAACATCCTTTTTACTGGTACAATTGTCCGCCGCTGATGAAGCAATGGATCGACCTGGTACTTGAATACGGCTGGGCCTACGGCAAAGACGGCAACAAGCTGGAAGGCAAATACATCATGAATGCGCTTTCATCGGGCGGCACGTTCGAAATCTACCGCCGCGACGGCCGCAACCGCTTCACCTACCGCGAGCTGCTGAGTCCCTTCGACCAGACGGCCTTTTTGTGCAAGATGAAATACCTGCCGCCTTTCGTGGTACCCGGTGCCAACCGCATTACACCGGAAGAACTGGAGAAGTTTGCCGCACACTACAAGGAAATTCTTGCGTTTCTCCGGGACCCGGAGCGCGATCTGGACAGCCTGGACAAGGTTGAATACTTCAATCAGTTAACCCCTCAATCACAATGGCAGGAAGCATACTGCAAGACACGCTAATCTACCTTGGCTCTGCGCTGGTATTCGTTCCCATCGCCAAAAAGCTGGGCATCGGCAGTGTTTTGGGCTATATCCTGGCTGGTATTGCCATCGGTCCATTTGTATTGGGTTTTGTGGGGAAGGAAGGCGAAGACGTGATGCATACCGCCGAATTCGGGGTCGTCATGATGCTCTTCCTGATCGGACTGGAACTGAACCCACAGGCCTTCTGGAAGATGCGCCGCACCATTACCGGCCTGGGCGGCTTGCAGGTGCTCGGCACCATCGCGCTGTTGTTTCCTGTATTCCTGCTCGGAATGGATTTCAGCTGGCAGGCTTCCCTCACCCTGGCCATGGCTTTTGCGATGTCTTCCACCGCCATTGTACTCCAGACGCTGAAGGAAAAGGGTTGGGACCGCACGGCATCCGGACGCGCTTCCTTCGCCATTCTTTTGTTTCAGGACATTGCCGTCATTCCAATCCTTGCCATTCTCCCTCTCTTGGGCCGGCAGCTTGTTGTGACTGAAAACCACAGTGGCGGTGGCGTGGCGGCCTGGCTCAGCGCAAATCCATCGCTTGCCATTGCGCTGGCGGTTGGGTTTGTTTTCATCATCAGCCGCTTCCTCATCGGTCCATTCCTCCGCATGATTGCCCGCACCCACATGCGTGAGCTCTTCACGGCCTCTGCCCTGTTTTTCGTGACCGGCGTGGCCTGGATCATGCAATACGCCGGATTGTCTGCCGCTTTGGGCGCTTTCATGGCCGGAGTCTTGCTCGCCAACAGCGAATACCGCCACGAACTGGAAAGTGATATCGAACCCTTCAAGGGCTTGCTGCTCGGGGTGTTTTTCACCGCGGTCGGATCCACCATCAACTTCCATGCAATCGCAGCGCAGCCGGTCACTTTCGCCCTTGCGGTTCCGCTCATCCTCCTGCTCAAAGGCGTAGTCCTATTTCTCTGCGGACGCTTTTTCGGCGTGAGGGGAGAACAAGGCTGGTTGCTGGCCATCCTCCTTTCCCAGATTGGGGAATTTGCCTTCGTATTGCTGGCCTCGGCTGTTCCATTGGGCATCCTCGATAAAGAACAAGGTGATGTCTTCATGGCGGTGATAACCTGCACGATGATTGTTTCGCCGGTCTTGCTGTTCCTGCATGAAAAGTTCCTCAGCCGGCGTTTTCGCCACGCAGAGCCGGATCCCGAATACGCGGTTAATCCGGATGAACACCAGCATGTGATCATCGCCGGATTCGGGCATTTTGGCAGCACCCTCGGGCGTTTCCTGCGGGCCAACGGCGTAGAAGCCACCATCCTCGACAACGACAGCGACCGCGTCACCCTGCTGCGAAAAATGGGCTTCACTGTGCATTATGGCGACGCCACACGGCTTGAACTATTGGAAGCCGCCGGGGCAGGCAAGGCACATATCCTGGTTTCGGCCATCGATTCCCCTGAAAAGAACCTTGCCTTGCAGGAAACGGTGCACAAGCATTTCCCTCACCTTGAAATCTACATGCGCGCACGCAACCGCATGGATGCCTACGAATTCATCGACCGCGGCGTGAACCATATTTACCGAGAATCGACGCATGCATCCCTCGAAATGGGAATCGATGTGCTCGGCGCGCTTGGGCATCGCAAATACACGGTAAGGCGCAAGGCAAGTGAATTCATCAAACGGGATGAGGCGGCGCTCTTCCGCCTGGCCCGGACCCGGCACGACAAGGAAACCTATATCTCCAGCGTCCGCGAAGAAATCGAAGCCCAGGAAGAATTGCTCAAGGCCGACTCTCAGTTCCGTGAAAACCGGCCGGATAATGCGTGGGACAAAAATCTGTTACGCGGCTAAACCCACTGCGCCTTTTACCGGATTCAGGTTTGTGTTTTTCCGGTAATTCCTTATCCATCCGGCAACAATTCTGACACAAACATGCCGTTTGGATGTTATTCTTGAACCTTTAACAAAAGATGAAGAAACTTTTACTTCTGCTGTTGCTTTCCGCAACTTTCGCAACGGCCCAGGCACAGCATGAAGCCACAGGCCATAAGCAGGTAATCGATTGGATCCGGCAACATCCGGAACAGACAGGCGCCACAGCGTCAGACGTGAAAGAACTGGCTGTGCAGGATATGTTCTTTGCCCGCGAATCCGGACTCTTGCATACTTGGGTACAGCAAGGCATGGATGGGAAGAAAGTCTTCGGCGCCATTACCGGCCTCCATTTCAACAAGGAAGGCAAAGCGGTTCACGTAGCCAAAGGTTTCAAGACGGGTATTGCAAGCCGGAAGAAAGTGGCTGTAAATCCGCTGCCGCTGGAGAACATCATCAGCGCAGCGGGACTGGCGAAGGAAGCCAACCTCAACGGACGCGCCCTGATTGCCATCAGCGGCATCGCACCCTATAAGCAGGAATGGAAGACGGAACCTGTTTACCATGAATCGGTTTGGTTTGAAAAAGGAAATCAATTGCTCGAAACACGGCTTATCACCTTCTTCGATGCCGCCAGCGGAGACTGGTGGAACCTGCTCTTCGATGCTGCAACCGGCGAACTCCTCTGGGAAAACAGTTGGACTGCCCATTGCATACCGGCGCCTATGAAGGCACAGAGCGGCGAAGAATTCAATTACCGCGTTTTCAATTTCCCTTCCGAAAGCCCGAACCATGGCAGCCGTGTAACGATTGTCAACAGCCCTGACGACCAGGCATCTCCTTTCGGATGGCATGATACCGACGGCATCGCAGGTTCGGAATACCTGATCACCCGCGGTAACAATGTTTACGCTTCGGAAGATGCGGATGCCAACAACCGCCCCGGCTATTCTCCCGATGGCGGCAGCGCGCTGTTGTTCGATTATCCCTGGGATTCCCTTTCGTCGAACCCTTCCGGTTTCCGCGATTTCGCGATCACCAACCTCTTTGTAGCCAACAACTCCATCCACGATATCCTTTGGCGTTACGGTTTCGATGAAGCCTCGGGCAACTTCCAGACCAACAACTACGGCCGCGGCGGCGAAGAAGGCGATGAAGTATTCGCCGATGCACAAGACGGCAGCGGTACCAACAATGCCAATTTCGCCACGCCTCCCGACGGCACGAATCCGCGGATGCAGATGTACGTCTGGCGCTCCGGCTCAGCCACCTTCACCCTCGACGTACGCGAACCGATTTCGGTCCGTGCCAAATACACGGCGGTGGCTGCATCCTTCGGTCCGCGTTTCACTACTACACCGATCGCAGCAGATCTGATTTGGGTGAACGACGGCACAGGCACTCCGAAACGCGGTTGCGCAGCCTTTACCAATGCAGCCGATGTTGCAGGAAAAATCGCTGTGATTGAACGCGGCACCTGCAATTTCAGTGACAAGGTGCGCAACGCCATGAATGCAGGCGCAGTGGCCGCGGTGGTAGTGAACAACCAGACAGGCAATCCGTTCGCCATGACCGGCACAGGAACCGGCGATATCACCATTCCCTCGCTCATGATCAGCCAAGCCAGTGGAACCACCTTGAACAATGCCATCACGGCTGGTACCTCCAAGGCCCGCCTTTACGACAGCAGCGGAGCAGGACGCACCTTCGACTCCGACCTCGACATGGGTGTAATCAGCCATGAATACGGGCACGGTTTGTCGATTCGCCTCACCTGCGGTCCTTCCAATTCCAACGGCCTCAGCAACGACGAGCAGATGGGCGAAGGCTGGAGCGATTTCCTTGCGCTGGCATTCACGGCCCGCAAAGGCGACCTCGGATCTACGCCCCGCGGCATCGGAACCTATTTGCTCGGACAGCCTACTACCGGAGCCGGCATCCGCACATATCGCTACAGCACCAATATGACCGTGAACCCGCATACCTACAGCAATGTTTCGCGGGCGCTCAGCGGCACACGCGTCTCACCGCATTACGTGGGTGAAATCTGGTGCTCCACTTTGTGGGACCTGCATTGGAATATGGTAGAGAAGTACGGCTTCAGCGAGAACCTTTCCACCGGCGATGGCGGCAACAACCGTTGCATACGCCTGGTGGTCGACGGTATGAAGTTGCAGCGCTGCAATCCCGGTTTTGTGGATGCGCGCGATGCCCTCCTGAAAGCCGATTCACTCCGCTACGGTGGCGCCAACAGCAAGCTCATCTGGGAAACCTTTGCCCGCCGCGGCCTCGGTGTCAACGCAGACCAGGGCGATGCCGACGATGTACAGGACGGATCAGAGGATTTTGAATTGCCGCAGATCTTCACCATTTCGACTGAGACCATCCGCGACCGCCAATGGCGCATTTTCCCGAACCCCGCGGGCGACCGTGTGGTTGTGGAGGCCATGAACGGATTGATGCCGGAAACGCTGCAGCTGCTCGACATGAGCGGCCGCGCGGTGAAACGCATCCAGGCCGGCAAAGGCGCTACCGCCATCTCTTTCGAAGTGCGCGACCTGCAACCCGGCACCTATATGCTCAGCTTCCCCGGTGGAAGGGCTGAGCGATTGGTGATTGCACGCTGAGGAGATTAGGTTGAAGCATTTGTCGATGTGAATTTCAGGCGCTTTGTATGAAAACAATGTAAGGCAAGGGTTCACGCAATGACCGCAAAGGACAAAAACACGCAAAGACCGCAAAGAGAATGGTGAATTCAATGCCGTCTTTGCGGGCTTTCCTCACGTATTACGAAGCCTGATTTCTTAACCCAATACGACTTTCCGTTGCCGGCAGCAAGTCTTTGCGTGCTTTGCGTGAAAAAAACATACGGCAAGGGTTCACGCAAAGACCGCAAAGGGAAAAACACGCAAAGACCGCAATGAGAATGGTGAATGCAATGCCGTCTTTGCGGCTTTCCTCACGTATTACGAAGCCTGATTTCTTAACCCAATACGACTTTCCGTTGCCGGCAGCGAGTCTTTGCGCGCTTTGCGTGAAAACAACAATCGGCAAGGGTTCACGCAAAGACCGCAAAGGAAAAAACACGCAAAGACCGCAAAGAGAATGGTGAATTCAATTCCGTCTTTGCGGGCTTTCCTCACGTATTACGAAGCCTGATTTCTTAACCCAATGCGACTTTCCGTTGCCGGCAGCAAGTCTTTGCGTGCTTTGCGTGAAAAAACATACGGCACGGGTTCACGCAAAGACCGCAAAGGAGAAAACACGCAAAGGCCGCAAAGAGACCGGTGAATGCTATGCCGTCTTTGCGGGCTCTTCCTGGCTTTTGCGAAGCCTGATTTGCAAGCCAAAACGACTTTCCGTTGCCGGCAGCAAGTCTTTGCGTGCTTTGCGTGAAAACAACATAAGGCAAGAGTTCACGCAAAGACCGCAAAGGGGAAAACACGCAGAGACCGCAAAGAGAACGGTGAATGCTATGCCGTCTTTGCGGGCCTAAACCTAATGGAGCCGTTACATTTCAAGTCCGACCGTGAAGCTCATTTTGAAACCAATCCAGATACCATTGGGTTTGGGATGCCAGATAATAGGGCAGATTCAGCAACTGGTAAGGTTTATGCGCAGACGTTGAAACGGTGGTTATAGCGGGCAATCCGGCATAAAAGCGAACTGCCATGTTATGGGGTGCGCTATCCATGAATTGGTGCAGCGAACGCAGGGTACCTGTTTTTCCGGACTTTGTTTCGATCGGAATAACGCGCCCTTGGAAGGGGTATAAGAAATCAACCTCTGCAGTAGATTGGCTCCGCTCGCGTGTCCAAAAGTACAATTCACTCAGGGCGTTGTATTGTTTCGCAAGCAATTCCTGACCAGTCAGGTGTTCAATCATAACGCCCTGATACACCGCACTTAAGTCTTCAGTCTTGATGATTTCATGGCGAATGCCGGCCAGGTGGTTCATCAATCCCGTATCCAGCACCTGCAGCCTGGGCGATTTCTTCAGATCAGGCTGCAAAGGCAAAGTGGCAGAGGTACTCGGATAAAGCAGCTTCAGTAAGTGAACCTGTTCCAACATCCTCAGACACTCTCCCATTTCGCGTGAACGGTATGCAGAGTTTCCAAACCCGGCAAAGCGGATACGCTTTCCCGCTTCAGAGAAAGCGGATTTTATTACATGGCGCAGGTGCAAGGCTTGGGTATCATATCGTGCGTACTTCTCCACGTCATCGAGGTACGACGTCAAAAGGGAATCAAATACCGGAGTCAAAGCGCCGTAATCCCGTGTTGCAGCGAACTTGCTTACCAGCTCCGGCATCCCACCAACCAGGGCGTACTGATGGTATAACTTCATCAGTTTATCGTGTGCAAACTCCCTGCAGGGTATGTGTGTGAGTTGTTCGAGTGCTGCGGCTTCTCCAAGCGCATCCAAGAATTCCGGGAAGGACGCGGGCCGCAGTACCCGGAATTCAACCCGGCCAACCGGATAGTGGGCCGACGTGTCGAATACCGACTCAAGCATACTCCCGGCGGCGATCACCCTGATATCGGGTTCCTGTTCGTAAAAGTATCGCAGGATATTCATTGCCTCGGGCACCTCCTGGATTTCGTCGATAAAGATCAGGGTTTCTGCTTTGCGCGCCAGCGATTGGTTTTTGAGAAAAAAAATGGTCTGCAGCAACTCTTCCAGGTTTCGAAAACGCAGGAAGGGCTGTTTGTCTTCCGACAATTCCAGGTTGAGATAAATATACTGACCGAACCCTTTCCCAAACGTATGGACCAAGGTGGTTTTCCCTACTTGCCTGGCTCCTCTGATTACCAGCGGCTTGCGTCTTTGAGCTTTGCTCCAGACTGCCAGTTCATCCATCATCAAACGCCTGAACATGTAACAAATGTAGGGCTTTTTATTAAATACGATGTAACACTATTAGCCTTACTTTTGCGCCAATGAGCAATACAATATGGGTTACATTCTGATTTACGTGTAATATTATGAGGGCTATTGCCTTTTTGAAGCCAGTTCCATGTGCACTACACGGAAAAGACAATTTGCCTGTTTCAGGCAAACAAACCGTTGAGGACAAAGCCAGCTGCGCGCATGCCGGGAGAAGATACCATGACATCAAGATTTGCGCAATGCCAATAAGGAACCGCGCTCGGCTGTGGGTTCGGGTTATACGACCCGCTAAAAACGGGCCGGGACTCGCGTTACAATCGTTTTCCTCTGACATGCAACCCGGTTGGACCGGGTCTGGAGCCAAAGGGAATCCGAGATTCTATGCGCTTTGCGTGAAAACGATATTTACAAGGTTCACGCAAAGACCGCAAAGGACAAAGCATGCAGAGACCGGTGAATCCAAGGCCGCCTTCGCGGGCTCTTCCTGGCTTATTCGAAGCCTGGTTTTGCAACCCAAAACGACTTTCCGTTGCCGGCAGCAAGTCTTTGCGTGCTTTGCGTGAAAACAACAATCGGCAAGGGTTCACGCAAAGACCGCAAAGGGAAAAACACGCAAAGACCGCAAAGAGACCGGTGAATTCAATGCCGTCTTTGCGGGCTTTCCTCACGTATTACGAAGCCTGATTTCTTAACCCAATACAACTTTCCGTTGCCGGCAGCGAGTCTTTGCGCGCTTTGCGTGAAAACAACATACGGCAAGGGTTCACCCAAAGACCGCAAAGAGAATGGTGAATGCAATGCCGTCTTGGCGGGCTTTCCTCAAGTATTACGAAGCCTGATTTCTTAACCCAATACGACTTTCCGTTGCCGGCAGCAAGTCTTTGCGCGCTTTGCGTGAAAAAAACATACGGCAAGGGTTCACGCAAAGACCGCAAAGGAGTCATTTAATGCAATGTTTGCATTCTGTAATTGATTGGTCAGCAACCAATTCACTCCGCAATAAACACGCGCTTCACGCGCTGCGAGACGGCAGTGAGGATTTCGTAGGGAATGGTATCACAGGCGCGGGCCATCTCCTCAACCGTCGGTTCTTCGCCAAAAAGCACGACTTCGTCTCCGGCATTGCAAGGGATATCGCTGACATCTACCATCGCCATATCCATGCAGACATTGCCAATGATCGGAACCAGGTGTTTGCCAATGCGCACTTTCCAAACAGCATTGCCCAGCTCTCGGCGCAATCCGTCGGCGTAGCCGGCTGCGATAACCGCAATGCGCCGCGGTTTTTCTACGAGTGCGCGGCGCCCGTAACCGACACTTTCGCCCGCAGCAATGGTCTTTACCTGTGAAACCACGGTCTTGAAAAATGCTACCGGCCGCAGATCGGCTTGCCATTGTCCGGCCGGATCAACGCCGTATAAACCGATGCCCAACCGCACCATATCCATCCTGAATTCCGGAAAACGGACGATGCCTGCCGAGTTGAGCATGTGTCGCAGGGCTGAGCCGCCGCTCACCGCATCAATACGGTCTGCCATAGCCGAGAAGCGCTCCGCCTGCAAGCGCGTGAAGGCATCGTGCTGTTGTTCCTCGCTGGCGGAGAGGTGAGAGAAGATTGACGCCACACGCACCTGCGGATGGCGCTGAAGAAATGAGCAGAGGGTATCAATATCGCATTCCTGAAAACCCAGGCGGTGCATACCTGTGTCGAGTTCGATATGCACAGAAAGTGTTTCGGCCAAAGGATGCTGCAGCAATTCATGCATCAGCTCCATGCTGTACACTGCCGGTTCGAGCGCATATTCCACCATCAGGCCCAGTGAGGCCGCGTCTGCATTGAGCACCATGATCGGCCTATGCACACCGGCTTTTCGCAATTCAACGCCTTCATCCGGGTAGGCTACGGCAAAATAATCCACTCCATGATCTTGCAGGAGCAGCGCCACTTCCTGACCACCGCTGCCGTAGGCAAAAGCCTTCACCATCGCCATGAAGCGCGTGTTGTTGCCGGCATTCCGGCGGTAAATGCGGTAATTGTGCAGGATGGCGTCGAGGTAAACTTCCAGCCGCGTGGTATGCACTTTTTTCTCGAGCAGGCGGGCAATGCGCTCAAAGCGGAAACGCCGACCGCCTTTGAGCAGGATGGCTTCCTTCTCGAAACGCAGTCCATGCCATTGCTCGAGCAATTGGGATGTGCTTTCAAAGCAGCGCAGCTCCGGAATATCAAAACCTGTTGCTGCAGCGCTGAGCGCCGGACCAACCGCAATGAGCTTCCGGATGCCGTGCTCGCCCAGGCGGACTCCAAGCGCACGGTAGAAGGCAGCGTCCGCATCCCGCTGTTCATCGAAGTCGCTGAGGATGAGGGTGCGGCTTAATCCGGCCGACTGCTGCTGCAGGAATTGCAAGGCAGCTGCCAGCGAATCGGGGTCGGCGCTGTAGGCGTCGTTGATGAGCTTGCACCCATTCCAGGCTTCGCCTGCTTCCAGCCGCATGGCCACCGGTTGCAAGGCAGAGAAACGCTCCAGGTGCGCCGGATCCAAACGCTCCAGCGCATACAGGGCACACAGGCAGGTAAGTGCATTTTCAATCGACGCCGGATCGCTGAACGGAATATGGAATTGCAACTCCTGCGTGCGGTGGACCACCGTGATGGCCGTTCCGCCGGCAGATACTTCTTCCTTGCTCAATCGGAAAGTGGCTTTTTCAAGCCGGCTCCAGGTGACGGTCTGCAAGAGCGGATTGCGCACTTTGAGCTTAGCTGCTTCCGCGGCTACCGCCTCCTGATCTTTGCAATACACCAATACATCGCAATCGGCAAAGAGCCGGAACTTCTCTGCAACTTTCTCAGCAGCATCAGCAAAGCCTGCATCGTGCGCACGGCCGAGGTGGGTGAAAATGCCGAGGTTGGGCCGAATTACATGCTGCAGCTTTTCCATTTCCCCGGTTTTCGAAATGCCGGCTTCGAACAAAGCCAACGTATCGCCGGCCTCCAAGCCGAGCACACTCAACGGCACACCCAATTGCGAATTGAAACTGCGCGGGCTGCGGGCGATGCGAAAATCGCCATGCAACAATTGCCAGAGCCATTCCTTGACTACGGTTTTGCCATTGCTGCCGGTGATGCCGGCAACCGGAATACGGAATTGCTGCCGGTGCGCTGCGGCCAGGTTTTGTAGGGCTGCAAGGGTGTCTTCAACCTGTATCCAAGCTGTTCCTTCAGGAATATTGGTTGGAAGTTGTTTGACCAGGAATACCTGAACGCCGGCTTGCAATGCGTCGTCTATGAAGCGGTGGCCATCGTTGCGGCTCCCGTGCAGCGCGACGAACAGCGATTGAGACGGGTGGCTGATGCGGCGCGTATCGTAAGCCACAAACCGCACTTCGGCTGCGGATGTGCCATGGATCCGTCCACCCGTAATCTCTGCTATCGCAGCCGCGCTGTACTGCATCAGCTCAGGTTGATTTCTGCGCTGTCGCCAAGGTTCAGGCTTTGCACTGTGCCAACCAGTGTGGCATCGCTGCCTACCAATGAATTTTCCATGATGGCATTACGCAATTCAGCGTACGGACCAATAATGGAATTGGATATGATGGAACGCTGAATGCTTGCGTCGTTGCCGATGCTGACGTGCGGACCGATGATGCTGTCTTTGATCTGTACATTCTCGCCGATATACACCGGTTCGACAATGATGCTTCCGGGAAATCGCGCCGGATCGTTCACCGGAACACTGCCGCGGTCGAGGAGCGTGCGGTTGGTTTGGAGGATGATTTCCTTCTTCCCGCAATCGAACCATTGTTCCACCGCAAAAGTGCGCATTTTTACCCCGCCGCTTACCATGCACATCAGCGCGTCGGTGAGGTGAAATTCGTTTTGGGTGCGGATTTCGTTCTCAATCAGATAGGTCAGACAGCGCATGAGTTCGGCGCCTTCGCTGATCTTGTACAAACCCACCAGGGCGAGATTGCTTTTGGGGATGGAAGGCTTTTCAACCAGCTTGGAAATATTCCCTCCTTCATCCAGTTCGGCCACTCCAAAAAGGCGCGGGTCTTCCACTTTCTTTACCCCCAGGAAGGTGCCTTCTGACTGTAAAACAGTTTGCAGGTCGGCTTCAAAAATGGTATCTCCCAAAACGATAAAAAGTTCTTCCTCGGGTTGGATGAGATCGCGTGCCAGCCAGATCGCATGCCCGGTGCCTTTGCCCAGGGTCTGGATAACAAAATGACAGGTACAATCCGGATAATGGCTGGTGATATACTGTTCGATTTTATCGCCGAGGTAACCGATGATGAACACGAATTCTGTGCAACCGGCCTTGGTGAGTCGATCCATGATATGGCCCAGGATCGGTTTCCCTGCTACGGGAATAAGACTCTTCGGCTGTGTATGCGTATGCGGTTTCAGGCGGCTGCCAATCCCGGCAACCGGAATAATCACCTTCATGCTGGCGAAGATATACACGGAACCTGCATTTGAAAATCTGTTCCGCCTGAATAGGACGGTGGAAATCAGCTATCTGTCCGACGGCGCTGTCCCTGCAGTGTATCTTCGCGGCATGGATCAAGACGGAGGCAATCGCACCGAAATCGGCGAATTGGGAGAATTCGGTCTCATCGACCGCATCGCATCGCAGTTTCAGCAGCCACATGCAGCGGTGGTGCGCGGAATCGGCGACGACGCAGCGGTTTTACAGACCGGCGGTGACCATTACTTGCTCTGGAGCACCGATACACTGGCCGAAGGCATCCATTTCGACCTGGCTTATATGCCCTTGCGCCACCTGGGGTTCAAGGCCGTTGCCAGCAATGTGAGCGATATCTGCGCCATGAACGGCAAAGCAACGGCCATCACCGTCGGGCTGGGACTGAGCAATCGTTTTTCGGTGGAAGCAGTAGATGAGCTGTATTCCGGCATCCGACTCGCCTGCGACCGCTACGGCATCGCATTGGTGGGCGGCGATACAACCGCTTCGCCGAAGGGACTGGTGATTCATATCGGCATCGTAGGTCAGGTAGCGCCCGATCGCATTGCCTACCGCAGCGGCGCGAAACCCGGAGATATCCTCTGCGTGAGCGGTGATCTGGGTGCGGCCTATCTCGGTTTGCAAATCCTGGAACGCGAAAAGCGCATCTTCCTCCAGCATCCGGAAATGCAACCCGACCTGAGCAAATTCCCCTACCTCATCGAACGGCAACTCAAGCCGGAAGCCCGCGTAAAAACGGTAGAAGCACTGGAGAAAGCCGGCGTGGTTCCCAGTTCGATGATCGATATCAGCGACGGGCTCTCGTCCGAAGTTTTCCATCTCCACCGGCACAGCGGCGTCGATTTTTCGGTATTTGAGGAAAAGCTGCCGCTGGACCAAAGCACCTACGACCAGGCCCTGGCTTTCAACCTCGACCCCGGCACCTGCGCATTGAACGGCGGAGAAGATTACGAACTGCTGTTTACTGTGCGGCAGGAAGACTGGGAGAAAGTGGTGGATCTGGAAGGCATTACCGCCATTGGTTACGCCACCGAGGCCGGTATGGGCATGCAGTATATCAGCAAAGCCGGGAATGTACACCCCCTGATGGCACTGGGCTGGCAACATGGGCGCTCACAAGACTGAACTGCGCGGCGCATTCGCAGGAAAGGCTTAATTTTACGGCATGGGACGACAAGGCCGTTTGATCATCATCGGGCTCCTCGGCGGAGGCGTCATTTTCCTCTTTGGCTGGCTGTATTTCCGTTCCAACCGCATGCTGCAGACAGAACGCGATCGCCTCGACGCCGAGATACGCGAACTACACAGCCAGATCGGCCAGTTGAAAGCGAAGGAATTGCAGAGCCGCAAAACCCGCGACAGCCTGTCTGCTGTGCTGCAGCCCTACCTCGGTTATGAAGCCCTGCTCCGCGCGAACATGAAACGCGACGAAGCCTATGCCGCCTTGCCTTTCAAATACGGCGACAAGGTATTGCTCCTCCCCGATTCTGCCCGCGGCATG
>CANHTS010000049.1 GCA_947463435.1 Flavobacteriales bacterium
ACAGACGGCTGGAAACCGCGCCTGAACATCGCCAATCCGGAACTGAACCGCATCTTCGGCGACGGGGGAGTGGATATCCAGCCCAGCGGCTCGGCCACGCTCACCCTTGGCGGAAACTTCAACACCATCCGCAACCCGCAGTTCAGCAAGCGCCAGCAGCGCAATGGCAACTTCATCTTCGACCAGAAGATCCAGCTCAACGTGATGGGCAATATTGGCAACAAGGTGAAGCTCGGTATTCGTTACGACACAGATGCGACCTTCGAATTCGATAACCAGACCAACCTCGGCTGGTCGGGCAAGGAAGACGATATCTTAAAGGAAGTATCCGTCGGCAACGTAAGCCTTCCCCTGAACAGCAGCCTTATCAACGCCGGCCAGACCTTGTTTGGTCTCAAAACCCGCATGCAGTTCGGGCGCCTCAGCGTAGCGGCCATCTTCACGCAACAAAAGGGGCAGACCACGGAAACGGAAGTAACCGGCGGTGCGCAACTTACCGAATTCAAAATCCAGGGCGATAACTACGATCAGAACCGCCATTATTTCCTCAGCCAGTTCTTCCGCGATCAATACGAAACGGCGCTCAAAGACCTGCCCATTGTCAATTCTTCGGTGGTAATCAACCGCGTGGAAGTATGGGTTACCAACCGAAATGCCGATGTCGCCACCCCGCGCGACGTGTTGGCTTTTATGGATTTGGGGGAAGACGATCCGTTCAACACACAACTCGATGCAAACCTCGGTCGCGAAGTACCTGCTTACAACGACAACAACCGCCTTTGGGGTTCCATAAGCAACAACAGCGCGATCAGGAATAAAAGCACGGCCATCGATCAATTGGGTACTTTGTTTGGCGGAAGGCTGGAACAGGGCCTTGATTACGATATTCTGAACTATGCCCGGCAGCTGAACGAAACGGAATTCACCGTAAACCGGCGCCTGGGTTATGTTTCGCTCAATACTGCGCTGAACAACGACGAAATCCTCGCCGTTGCCTTTGAATATTCTTACAACGGCCAGGTTTTTCAGGTGGGTGAATTCTCACGCGATGTGCCGCCCGACAACCAGAACGTGCTCTTCCTCAAAATGCTCAAAGGCCCGATCATCCGCACGCGGATTCCGATTTGGGACCTGATGATGAAGAACGTTTACAACCTGAATACCTATAATCTCAGCACGCAGGATTTCAAACTGAACGTTATCTACGCCGATGATACCAGCGGCGCTGATTACAACTTCCTGCCGGTGAACGATATTCCGGTATTCGCCGATGGTAATCCGCTCTTGCGTGTGCTCGGGCTCGACCGCGTAAACCGCCAGCAGGAAGCCAAGCCCGATGGTGTTTTTGATGCCTTGGAAGACATCACCATCCAAAGCCAGCAGGCCCGCATCATTTTCCCGGTGCTCGAACCTTTCGGCGATTTCATGCGCAAGCAATTCGGCACCCGGGAAGACCTCGCAGATTATTACGCCTACGACGCCTTGTACGACAGCACGAAATGGCTGGCACAACAGGATGTAAAACACAACAAGTTCTTCCTGCAGGGAAGTTTCAAGGGAAGTTCCAGTTCTCAGATACCGGTAGGCGGCTTCAACCTCCGGCCCGGAAGTGTGAAGGTTTTCGCCAATGGCAGGCAGCTCGCCGAAGGCACTGATTTTACGGTCGATTACGGTTTGGGGATGGTGAATATCATCAACCAGGGACTCCTGCAAAGCGGTGCGGTTATCAAGGTCAGCACCGAAAGCCAGGCACTTTTCAATATCCAGCAAAAAACACTGGTCGGAACCCGACTCGATTACAAAGTGAACGACAAGCTGCTGATCGGTGGCACCGTGATGCACATGTATGAAAGGCCGCTGGTAACCAAAACAAATATCAACGAAGAGCCCTTGCTCAATACCATTTTCGGGCTGGATCTGACGTACAATACCAAGAGCCGTTGGCTGACGCGGATGATCGACAAATTGCCCTTCCTTGAAACCAAGGAAGTGTCGAGCATCACGATCAACGGCGAATACGCGAAGATTATCCCGCACAATTTCCGCTCCCAGGGCCGTCAGCGGGGCGTTTCCAACCTCGACGACTTTGAAAACGCCGAGGTGACGAACGACCTGAAGATGTTCACGAACTGGACCATGGCCAGCGTTCCGCAGAAACAGGACGATCTCTTCCCCGAAGTGACCTTCAGCGACAAGCGCCGCTGGTTGCAGAACCATGGCCGCCTGGCATATTACACCATCGATCCGCTGTTCTATCAGGAAGCGCTGATGCCGGCGAATGTGAAGTCAGACCCGACCATCCTCAGCAACCATTACATGTTGCAGGTGGATCAACGCTTCGTATTCCCTGCCAAGCAGTTCCCGGCCGGAACGCCGACGATCCTGCCCACGCTCGATCTCTTCTTTGACCCCACCCAGCGCGGTCAGTACAATTTCAACAACAATCCCGGCGACCTCACCCTCGACGGCAAGTTGTCGAACCCCAAGAATTCATGGGCCGGCATCATGCGGCGCATCGAAACGAACGATTTCGAAGCGGCCAATATCGACTACATCGAAATCTGGATGCTGGACCCATTTATCTATGATCCGGCGGGAAGGGAAAACAGCGGTGAGTTGTTCATCAACCTCGGGAATATTTCAGAAGACATCCTCCCGGATCGCAGAAAGAGTTTCGAGAACGGATATGATAAGGAAGGACAGGGCAGCAACCAGGACACATCGCTCTTTGGTTATGTTCCGACCATTCCCACCATCAACAACGCGTTTGAGAACAGCGAAACGGCCCGTCCGAACCAGGACAAGGGATTGGACGGTTTGAACAACAACGAAGAACGCACTTTCTGGGATACCTTCTATCTGAAACCCCTGCGCGATGCCTTTGGCGTCAGCTCACCGATTTACCAGCAGGCGCTGAACGATCCGGCCGGAGACGATTATCTGCACTACCTCGAAGGCGTTTACGACGGAACCGGTGTAGACATTCTGCAGCGCTACAGCCGCTTCAATATGATGCAGGGCAACAGCACCACGGAACGCTATCCGAACCAGCAGCCCAAAGCCGGATCACTGGTGCCGAATGATGAAGACATCAACCGTGACTTCACCATGAACCAGAGCGAGGATTATTACCAATACCGCATCAAGCTGAACCGGCAAGACCTGCGGATTGGTCAGAACTACCTCGCAGACACCATTCGTTCGGAAGAAATCCTGCTCCGCAACGGCCGCAAGGAGCGCGTTACCTGGTATCAGTTCAAGGTGCCGATCCGCCAGTTTGAAAAGGCCGTGGGCAATATCAGCGACTTCAAGAGCATCCGCTTCATGCGCATGTTCGTGAAAGGCTTTGAAGCTCCGGTGGTATTGCGTTTTGGCTCGATCAATATGGTGCGGGCGGAATGGCGCCGTTACCTTAACGACCTGCGCAAACCCGGTGTGATTGTTCCCACAGATCCAAACGACGACACCCGGTTTGTGGTTTCAACCGTTAACGTGGAAGAGAACTCCAAGCGCCTGCCGATTCCGTATATCACACCGCCCAATGTGCAGCGCGTGCAGAACCAAGTGAGCATGAATACCACCTTGGAGAACGAACAGTCGCTCTCGCTGCTGGCTTGTAACCTCAAAGCCGGCGACGCGCGTGGTGCATTCAAGACCATGCAGTTTGATATCCGGAACTATAAAAAGCTCCAGATTTTCGTACATGCCGAAAGCGAAACCGCCCAAGACGGCGAACTGACTGCCTTCATCCGTTTCGGTACGGACCTTACCAATAACTATTACGAGTACGAAATTCCGCTGAAGTTCACGCGCCTGCCCGTGCCACAAACCGGAACGGCAGAGGCGGTGTGGCCTGCGGAGAACTTCATCGATATCGATCTGAATTGGCTGTACGATGCCAAGTTGAAACGACAAGCCGAAAACTGGCCGATGGCTGTTCCATACGGAACGGGTGCCGGTAACGGGCGCATTACCGTGCTCGGCCTTCCGGACGTTGGGAATATGCGTGTTATGATGCTCGGTATCCGCAACGTTACCGACAAGGTGCAATGCGGTGAAGTATGGTTCAACGAATTGCGTGTGCAGGAAATCGCCAACGGTGGGGGATGGGCTGCACTCGGCCGGATCAATGCCCAGCTCGCAGACTTCGGAAACGTAAACCTCTCGAGCAATATCAAGACCATCGGTTTCGGCGGGGTAGACAAGAAGTTGAACGAGCGTTCGCTGACCAATAACTTCATGTACGACTTCAACGGGAATTTTGAACTCGGAAAGTTCTTCCCGCGCCGCTCCGGTATCTCCATTCCTGTTTTCCTGGGTTGGACGGAAGGATGGATTCGTCCGAAGTTCAATCCGCTGAACCCCGACGTATTGCTCAGTTCCACTTTGCGCGCCCTGGAGGGTAATCCGGAGGAACTGGCCAGGGTCAAACGGGCTGCAGAAGATTATACATCGCGTTACAGCCTGAACTTTACGAATATCCGCAAGAACCGAACGGGCGGCGGGCGCATGCATCCATGGGACATTGAGAATTTCAACCTCAGTTATTCCTATCAGAAGTTTTACCAGCGGAACCAGCAGATCGAAGAGTTTTTCACGCAGACTTACCGCGGAAGCCTGGGCTATAACTACAATCCCAAGGCCAAGTTCATAAAGCCCTTTACCTGGGTGAAGCCAAAGTCGCTGCGGGCATTGAGCGAATTCAACCTCAACCTGATTCCCACTTCGCTGAATGCGCGCCTGGATATCGACCGTTTCTACAGCGAGAACCAGGCGAGAAACAACAATAAATTCCGCCAGCTCACGCCGCGCCTTTACGACAAGAACTTCACGATGACGCGGTTCTATACCTTCAACCTGCCGCTTACGCAGGCGCTCACCGTAAACTATACGGCCACTGCCAATGCGCGTATTCAGGAGCCATTCGGTAAGCTCGACACAGAAGCCAAGCGCGATAGCGTGCGCGACGAAGTATTCAGTCTGGGTCGCATGACCAATTTCAACCAGGTCATCAACGCCTCTTACACCCTTCCCTTCAACAAAATCGGTTTTCTGAACTGGATCAACGGAACCGTGACCTACGGAGCCAACTACGGTTGGACGCAGGCGCCGCCGGCTTTCCCTTCCCTGGGTAACAATATCCAGAACAGCCGCGACCTCGCGTTGAACGGCACGCTGAATTTCAACCAGTTGTACAGCAAGGTGCCCTTCCTGCGCAAGCTGGAAACGCGGCCCGGCGGTGCGCCTCGCCCCGGAACACCCGGTTCGCGCACGCCGTCTAAACCCGGAGCTGGCAAAGAAGATGAAGACGAAAGCAAGAAGATGAACCCTGCTGTGAAAGCGGTAGGACACTTTATCACCATGGTAAAGAATGGTTCGGTGAACTATACCAGCCGCCGCGGGACCATGTTGCCTGGCTTTGCGTATCAGCCCGAATACTTCGGCAACAACTTCAGCAACAACGCACCCGGTTTGCCCTTCCTCTTGGGCTGGCAAGACCAGAATATTCGCTACCGGCTCGCTGCCGTGGGTGCGCTGAGTGCAGACAGCCGCCAGGCCAATCCGTATTCGCAGATGCAGAACCAAACCCTGCAGAGCAATTTCACGGTAGAGCCTGTAAGCGGTTTCCGCATCCAACTCGATATTGATAAACAAGAAACCCGCGGTCTGACCAGTCTGTTTAAATATAATGACACGAACTGGATTGATCAGGGCTTGACAGAAAACGGATCCTATTCTGTAACCGGTATCTTCTGGCGCACGGCCTTCGTGAAAGATGGTCCGAAAAACGTCAATCAGGTATTTGAGAATTTCCAGAACAGCCGCTTCACCGTAGCCCAGCGCATGCAGTTCCGTGATGAGCGCAGCATCGGCAACCCGACCGACCCGAATACCGGCTTCCCGATTGGGTATTCCAAGGTATCGCAGGATGTGTTGATTCAGTCGTTCCTCAGCGCCTACCGCGGTTCAGACCCAGGTCGCGATCAGTTGACCGCTTTCCCGCGCATCCCCTTGCCCGGCTGGAGTATCAACTTCAACGGCCTGAGCAAGATCAAGCCCATCCAAAAGATATTTAGCAATATCACCCTTACGCATCGTTATCAGGCCCGCTACCAGGTTTCTTCGTTCAACCGGAATCTCGGTTTCAATGCAAATCAGGCAATCCAGAATAACGAAGACTTCATTCCGCGCTTCCAGATCAACGACGTGACCATCAACGAAAGTTTTGCGCCGCTGATCGGTCTCCAGGTTTCAACCAAGAACCAGTGGACTTTCAATGCGGAGTACAAGAAGATGCGCACGGTACGCCTCATGGTGGCCCAGTTCAACGTAACTGAACTGCGCAGCGAGGAATTCATGTTCAGGGTGGGTTACAGGCAATCGGGCATTATCCTGCCGTTCCGCTACCGCGGCAAGCGCGCCATGCTCGAAAACGACCTCCGCTTCGACATGACGGTGAGTGTCTCCGACAACAAGACCATCCTGCGGAAGATCGACAACAACCTCAACGAACCGACCGCCGGTGCCAAGCTCGTGTTGATCAACCCCATGCTCAACTACCAGGTGAACCAAAAGATCAACGTGCAGGCGTTCTATACCCGCCGCGTGAACAAGCCGGTGGTAACCACCTCATTCCCAACGGCTATCACTGACTTCGGTATCAAGCTTCAATACACGATCCAGTAGTAGCGTCCGGCCTTGCGCCGGACCTCCTTCAGTATACGATCCAGTAGTAACGTCCGGCCTTACGCCGGACCTATGTTCTCCGGTTTTAACTTCCGATCATCAAAACCCGCAATTGCAACCTGAGCGATGGGTGCCGGTTCCGACATTTTTTCGCGGACCGCAGGCGGCAAGGGAGAAAAGCAGGAGGGCTGCAGCGAAAATGGTCAGCGTACGCATGGTACAAAGATAACGCAGGAGAGCCGCGTTTGATTGTTTACGGGCATTTCGGGCGGGCAGTAAGTGAAAGTCCGCACACGCCCAATCCCGCATTCTCTTTAACTTCGCGGTATGATCACGCTGAATATCATCACCGGGATGCTAGACTTCCTCCTGCACCTGGATGATTACATGATGGATTGGGTGCGCGAATACCGCAACCTAACGTACCTGTTCCTTTTCCTGATTGTTTTTGTGGAAACCGGACTCGTGGTGATGCCTTTCCTCCCCGGCGATTCATTGCTTTTTGCAGCCGGCAGCATCGCAGCGCTCGACAATACGCTCAATGTGTACATCATTATCCCGCTGCTCATACTGGCAGCGCTCCTGGGTGACAATACCAATTACTTCATCGGCAGCAAGATCGGCGTCCGCATCTTCGACCTGAAATGGCGTTTCCTCAAGCGGGAATACCTCGATAAAACCCATGCGTATTACGAAAAGCACGGCGGCCGCACCTTGATCATTGCCCGCTTTGTGCCCATCGTGCGCACTTTCGCACCTTTTGCCGCAGGCCTAGGAACGATGACCTATCAGAAGTTCATCGGCTATTGCATTGCCGGTGCCGTATTATGGGTTACTTCACTCACCACAGCCGGTTACCTGCTCGGTTCGCATCCCTGGGTGAAGGAGAATTTTGAATTGGTGGTGTTTGGTATCATCGGTGTTTCGCTGATGCCGATCGTAGTGCAATTCCTCCGTTCGCGCTTTGCCCGCTGATATCCACCGGCTCGGACTCATTGGTTTTCCGCTCGGGCATTCGGCTTCGCCTGCCTTGTTCGCACGATTTTTTGCGCAGGAGAGCAGCCTCTGGTCCTACGAACTTTTTCCCATGGAGCAGGTGGATGGATTGCGCGCCTGGCTGCTTACACAACCTGAAATCGTCGGCCTGAATGTCACCATCCCGCATAAACAAGCTGTCATTCCGCATTTGGATGCCTTGCACGAAAGCGCGCGTCAGACCGGGGCGGTGAATTGCATCCGGATTACCCGCCGGCCCGATTTGCACCTGGAAGGGTTTAATACCGACACCACGGGTTTTGCGGCCATGCTCGATGCATTCCGACTGGAATCAAACACCAGCGCCCTGGTGTTAGGAACCGGTGGCGCGTCGCTGGCAGTCCAGTTCGTTTTGCGGCAGCGCGGTATTCCTTTCTTGTGTGTCGGCCGCAACCGCGATAAGGCCGAATTGGTTTATGAGGAACTCAGTCCGCAAGTAGTTGCCAAGAGCCATTTGCTGATTCAAACCACACCGCTCGGCATGGAAGGTCCCTGGGCCGGACGCATGCCTGATTTGGCCTATGACGCAATGGGTCCGCAGCATGTTTGCCTGGACCTTGTGTACAAACCAGCCAATACTCCGTTTCTGGACATCTGCAATAAACAAGGCGCAACAACCTTGGGCGGAATGCTGATGTTGGAGGCACAAGCAAAAGCTGCGTGGGAGATTTTCAGGACCTGAATCATGCCGTTCGGAAACAATGATCTTTATTTCAGTCGATATGATATATTTCCAAATGCAAACCTTGAAATTTGAACTGCTTAAATTCCACTGCAGTTTGCGGGTGGAAGGCTGATTCCCGAAATTTTGTTCACAAGATGGTATCCTTGACCCAGCAACGACGTTTCCGAAAGGATTATTACGAAGTGCGCGATACAGGTTTTTTTGTAGCCCAGCATAGTGGTAAGACGGTGTTTGAAGAGGAAATCCGGTATGAAGACATCTCCAACCGGGTGAACAGAATCGAACGCAGGCAGCCCATATTGCTTGTTGCGGCTGTTTTGTTTTTTTTGTTGGCCATCGCCGCTGTATTTTTTAAATTCTTTTGGTTGGCTGGTCTTGCCATGTTGCTTGCATTGGTTTTAGCGATGATTATCCGGGAGCGCGCCAGACCGCTGGTGCAGATATTTCTTCGTTCAGATTTTGCCATACAGATTGAAGCGGAGAACCCGGACAAGGAAACGGTTGACAAATTCCTGCAAGCGCTGGAAATTGAAAAGCGCAAATATGTCATTAACAAGTATGGAAATGTTGATAAGGACCTACCTATTGAACCCCAGCTGGATCGATTGATTTGGCTTCGGAACGAGGATTACATCGACGAACAAACCCTTGTTGAATTGAAAAACAAACTGCTCGGAAAGCAGAAAGATGCCAAAATCGGCTTCATGCGTAAGGAGGAATAATGCGACTACAACACGCTGCTGGCCAAATGCATTGGTTGGAGCCATATGCGGCATGCAATTCAACCCACTTCGGCGGCGGGAGCAATCTTTTTCACAAGACCTTGTAACACTTTGCCTGGACCGCATTCCAGGAAGCGGCCGGCGCCGTCGTTCACCATGGCCTGTACACTTTGTGTCCAGCGCACCGGTGCAGTAAGTTGTTCCACCAGGTGGCGGCGGATGGCGTCTTTATCGTTCACCGCATATGCAGTTACGTTTTGATAAACCGGGCAGTGGGGTTCGTGGAAGGTGGTAGCTTCGATGGCCGCAGCCAGCTTCTCTCGTGCTGGTTCCATCAGGGGAGAGTGGAAAGCACCGCCGACAGGCAGGAGCAGGGCGCGTTTGGCTCCGGCAGCCTTGAGTTGTTCGCAGGCGGCATTGACCGCATCGAGGGCTCCGCTTATCACGAGTTGCCCCGGGCAATTGTAGTTGGCAGGCACAACGACACCGTCAATTCCGGCGCAGATTTCTTCTACTTTGGCATCTTCCAGTCCCAACACTGCGGCCATAGTCCCCGGAACTTTTTCGCAGGCTTCCTGCATGGCCTGGGCACGCGCTGCCACAAGGCGCAATGCGTCTTCAAAGGCCAGGGTTCCGTTGGCTACCAGTGCGCTGAATTCGCCGAGACTGTGACCTGCGACCATGTCGGCCGGAAAATCCTCTCCCGAATGCAGAAAGCGCGCAACCGAATGCAGGAAAATGGCAGGCTGGGTTACCCTTGTTTGGCGGAGGGCGTCTTCGGTGCCGAAAAACATATCGTCGGTGATACGGAAACCGAGCACTTCGTTGGCGCGCTCGAAAAGGGCACGTGCCTGCTCATTGGCGTCGTACAGGTCTTTTCCCATGCCGGGAAACTGTGAACCTTGTCCGGGGAATACGATGGCAGTTTTCATAGACATTGATAGGAATGGATTGGTTAGAAATGAAGGGAGCAAAGGAAAGAAAAAACCCTGCAATGCAGAAAGCAATGCAGGGTTTAATCTGCGCCGGGCTTTTAAGGCCGGTATGAAGAATGTCTTTATTCGCTGATGATCAGCCTGCCGCTGAAGAGTTCACCTTCGGTTTCCACCTGCAGAAGGTAGCAACCGGCCTGCATGCCGTTCAGGTCGATGCGGCTGTTGTTCACTTCGGCATTGCGCACCAGGCGGCCGTTGAGGTCGTAAACCTTTGCAAGGGCTTTACCGGGAGCCATGCCTTCGAGCATGAAAACACCATTGCCCGGGTTGGGATAAACATTGATTGTCACAGGGTCGGCTTTGCGAACCGAAGCAGGGAACGAAGTAGTGGTGATATCATCGATCAGGAAAGTGCTGCTTTCACGCGATCCTTCTTCCTGTCCAACGATGATAGTCACAACCAGTGTGTCGGGTGTGCGGCTGTCGTAGTATTCGAAGTTTGCCTGGCCGGGGGTGTAAGTGTTGTTCGTACCACCGTAGATCCAGGTCAGCTCACCGACCAGGTTTTCCGAGCTGTCGGTACTGCCTTTGTACAGTTCTGCCGAAACGATGGCGCTGTCGCCGGTACCCGGCTTGAACTTATACATAAAGCGGAGGCCTGCGGGGCGTGAGGTGATTGGGAACTGTCCGATCAGGATGGCGGGCAAGGTGTCATCACCCAGGCTGCTGTAGCGCGGAGTGAGTTTGGCTGCATACTGGCCCCAATGCGCATCGCGCGACTTGGTTACACTGGCACTGTCACCGCTGAAAAGCGCCAACAGGTTGCTGGAATTCCAGCCGGTCGGGTCTTGCATCGTGAGCAGCGAAGTCCACTGTTCAAAACCGCCGTTGACGATCTGGGCCTGAGCCTGTGAAAAGGTAGCGGTTGCTGCAATACCGGTGAGCGCTGCAAGGCGAAGACTTTTGAATTGCGTAAAGAATCGTTTCATGTAAGTAAGTAAATGGGTTTGAAGCCGCGAAGTTACGGGCAACTGCCGATTTCCATCATTTGCATCTGCCAAAGGCTGCCTTCATTCGATGATTTTCATTTGTTTTGCGCTTCATGATACAGCATATCACCGTGATCGGTTCGGGTACCATGGGCAACGGCATCGCCCATGTGTTTGCACAGAATGGTTTTACAGTTCACATGGTCGATATCCGCCAGGATGCGCTCGACCGTGCCATGGCTACCATCGCCAAAAACATGGACCGTCAGGTGGCCAAAGGCAGC
Source organism: Flavobacteriales bacterium (assembly GCA_947463435.1). Lineage (GTDB taxonomy): Bacteria > Bacteroidota > Bacteroidia > NS11-12g > UBA955 > REEB481. The sequence goes on from CANHTS010000049.1 coordinate 11,338, forward strand.
CTGAGCGAAGCCGATAAAGCTGCTTCACTGGCCCGAATCATACCTACCACCCGCCTCGAAGACGGTGTAAAAGGTGCCGATCTGGTGGTTGAAGCCGCCACCGAAAACGTCGACATCAAACTGCAGTTGTTCCGCGAACTCGACCACCTGGCACCTGAGCATTGTGTGCTCGCCAGCAATACCAGCAGTATTTCCATTACCCGCATCGCATCCGTGACCAAACGCCAGGATAAAGTGGTGGGCATGCACTTCATGAATCCGGTTCCGGTGATGAAGCTGGTGGAAGTAATCGCCGGTTTCAATACCAGTTCAGCCGTAACCGATTCCATCCTTGAGCTCAGCCGGAAAATCGGCAAAGTGCCTGCCCTGGCCAACGATTATCCCGGGTTTGTGGCCAACAGGATCCTGATGCCGATGATCAACGAAGCCATCTGTTCGCTGCACGAAGGCGTAGCCGGAGTGGAAGAAATCGATACCATCATGAAGCTGGGAATGGCGCATCCGATGGGCCCGCTGCAATTGGCCGACTTTATCGGGCTCGATGTGTGCCTCGCCATCCTCGAAGTGCTGCACAAAGGTTTCGGAAATCCGAAATACGCGCCCAACGCCTTGCTGGTGAACATGGTAACGGCTGGTAACCACGGTGTGAAAAGCGGTAAAGGTTTTTACGATTACAGCCACGGAGGGAAGGAATTGGTGGTTGCCGATAACTTCCGGAAATCCTGAGTATTTCCTTCCTCTGGCAGCCTGAGAATTTCAACGGCTGAGCCGTCTGCTGCGGCTGAATCCCTTCGTGCAACGCGCTAACAACTTCATGATCAATTGTTTAGCCCAATTGCAGGGGCTCCAACTTTTTATGCCCGTGCCGGTCGGATGGCTGTGCTTCGGTCTTATATTTGCGCCCCAATTTAGGAGAGCTATAGCCTCATGAAATTATCGCAGTTCAAATTCGACCTTCCCGGCAACTTCGTCGCCCAGGAACCCCTCGCCACCCGTCACGAAGCCAAAATGATGGTGGTTCACCGCAAGGAAGGCAGGATCGAACACCGCAAATTCAGCGATGTGCTCGATATCTTCAACGAAGACGATGTTTTCGTAGTCAACAATACCCGCGTATTCCCGGCACGTATGTATGGCAACAAGGAAAAGACCGGTGCCCAGATCGAAGTGTTCCTGCTGCGCGAACTGAACAACGAGTTCCGCTTATGGGATGTATTGGTGGATCCGGCGCGCAAAATCCGTGTTGGAAACAAGTTGTATTTCGGGGACGACGAACTGGTTGCCGAAGTAGTAGACAATACCACTTCACGCGGCCGTACGATCCGTTTCCTCTTCGATGGAACCGATGCTGAGTTCGCAGCCATGGTGAAGAAACTCGGCGAAACGCCGATTCCGAAATACATCGAAAGGCCGGTGAAGCCGGAAGATGAAGCCTGGTATCAGAGCATTTTTGCAAAGAACGAAGGCGCTGTAGCTGCACCTGCGGCTCAGTTGCACATCACGCGCGAGCTGATGATGCGCCTGGATATCAAAGGAATCAAATTCGCTGAAATCACCCTGCACCTCGGGCTCGGCGCATTCCGTTCAGTTGAAGTGGAAGATCTGACCAAGCACAAGATGGACAGCGAATACTTCGCGATCGACGAAGCCTGCACAGCCATCGTGAACAAGGGAATCGCCGCACGCAAACAGATTGTTGCCGTGGGCAGCAGCGTGGTTCGCGCCATGGAAAGCAGTGTGAGCAGCACGCGCACACTGAATCCGGGAGCAGGCTGGACGGATAAATTCGTCTTCCCGCCGCACGAAGTGGCTATTCCGACTGCATTCATTACAAACTTCCATCAGCCCGAATCACCGCTTTACATGATGGCCACGGCCTTCGGCGGTTACGACCTGATCAAAGACGCCTACAAGGAAGCCATGAAGAAGAAATACCGCTTCCTTTGCTACGGCGATGCGATGCTGATTCTCTGATTTTCAACGGCTATTTAGATAAGCCCACAATGGGTTGGGCGGAAAAAAACGCCCGTGTAACCAATATTACGTCCCGGCGGCCGTTATTCTACCGACCTTTGTGGTCAGTACATCATGACGAGGATTCTCTGGGCAGACGACGAAATCGACCTTCTTAAACCGCATGTGCTTTTTCTGGAAGGGAAAGGATACAAGGTAATTACAGTGAACAATGGGAGGGAGGCTATCGACCTTGCCACCCGCGACGATTTCGATATCATCTTCCTGGATGAAAACATGCCCGGCATTTCCGGGCTCGATGTACTCAACAAAGTAAAAAACATCAAGCCCGACGTGCCTGTGGTGATGATCACCCGGAACGAAGAGGAGCATATCATGGAAGAAGCGATCGGCCGGAAGATTGCCGATTACCTCATCAAACCCGTGAACCCAAGCCAGATTCTCCTCGCGATCAAGAAAAACCTGGAGGAGCGGAAGTTGCAAAGTCAGAATGCCAGCCAGACTTACCAACGTGAGTTCATGGAAATCGGCAACATGGTGAGTGATAAGCTCGATGTGGAAGGATGGAAGCAGGTTTACCGCCGCCTCGTGCATTGGGAACTCGAACTTGAAGCCGCACGCGATGAAACCATGAAGCAGATTCTCGACACGCAATGGGCCGATGCCAACAGGGCTTTCGGCCGTTATGTGTCAGATAAATACCTGGGCATGCTGAGCACCACGGGCGATGGCGGGCCCGTAATGAGCCACAACCTGATGCGACGTGTGGTATTGCCCGAACTACAGGGACCAGCACCGGTTTTTTTCGTGCTGATCGACAACCTGCGCTTCGACCATTGGAAAGCCATCGCACCGATTATCCGCGAGAATTTCAAGCAGGATGATGAAGACCTGTACCTGAGCATCCTGCCAACCACAACCCAGTATTGCCGCAATTCCATCTTCGCCGGTCTGCTGCCTTCGGATATCGAAAAGCAGTTCCCGGGAAAATGGAGCAACGACGAAGATGAAGGCGGGCGCAACCAGTATGAGGATGTGTTCCTCGAAGACTTGCTGCGCCGCCTGCGGAAAGACGTGAAGTTCAGCTACACCAAGGTGACTAACCTGCAAGGGGCAAAAGATCTGGTAGACAA
>CANHTS010000050.1 GCA_947463435.1 Flavobacteriales bacterium
CCTTCAAGCAAGCAACCGTAAACAGGTAAGGCAGCCGCGCGGAGGGCGGGTTCCAGTTCAGCGCTATGCCAGCGCACCTTGGTGAAAGCGCCCATGGTAGCCTGTATGCATTTCGGATTGGTCACTTCGGCACAATCGGAACTCAGCCATACTGTTTCAAACCCGAACCATAGCGCGCTGCGGAGGATGGTGCCTAGATTGCCCGGATCGCGGATTCCGTCAAGCACCAGTACAATGTCGTTTTCGGGTGGCGTGCAAGGTCCGTAATCGGGCATTTGTGCGACGGCCAGTATGCCGGGCGGATGATCCAGGCTGCTGAGTTGCCGCATTTCCGATTCACTTACGATGGCTGAACCGGGGAATGCATGTTCTTCTGTACTGAAGACGATTTCAGGGTCGATACCCGCCTCGAGCAGTTCGCGCACCGATTTTTCGCCCTCAACGGTGAAGAGCCCGTATTTTTGTCTGAATTTTTTCAGTTTCAGACTGGAATAATATTTGATTTCAGCGCGTGATGGCATGGACAGCCTGCAAATATCCCGGTTTCATCCGGAATTGCCTTTTATGGCTGTTGCCTTTGGTGCTCATTGTACAAGCTTGCAATCTGAAACGTCTGGTTCCTGAGAAGGAATACCTGCTGGTGCGCAATCATGTGGAGGTCAAAAACAAGCCGCGCGATTTTCCCGATGTGAGCAGCCAGGTATTGCACCGTCCCAACAAGCGCATTGTGTTCGGTGTTTTTCCTTTTTACCTGTGGTTGCATAAGAAAGGTACCCATTTCAGCAAACCCGAAAAGAACGAATCGGTGCATTGGCGTAAGAAGTTGCGGGAAGATATCGGAGAGGCACCGGTAATCCTTGATACATCGCTGTCGGCACTCAGTGCGCGTAATCTTTCAAAATTCCTTTTCAATCAAGGGTATTTCAACAACCGTGTAAACTATGATTGGAGCGGAAAGCGCCGCAAAGCCCAAGTGCACTATCGTATTGATCCCGGAAGGCGCTTTACCTTGGGGCGTATCGTGTTGGATTGCAAGGATACCCAATTGCAGCGCATACTGTTGCCGGAACTCGAAAGTCCGCACTTCCGTACCGGGAAACCCATGATTTTCGAGGCGCTGGATGCCGAGCGCAACCGGATTGCCAAGGCGTTGCGCAACCAGGGTTATTTCAGTTTCACCCGTGACAATATACGGTTCGAACTGGATACAGCAGAAGCACGGGCTGATGTCAAGGTGCAAATAAGCAATATGGCCGACGGAAGCCGGCACAAGGTGCGCGTTATTCGTTCCGTGTTCTATGAAATGGTTACCAGCGAAATGTACGAGGGTAGCGATACCCTCGTTTCACCGGCCGGGACTAGTTTTTATCTATTGCATGGTTATCCGCTAAAGCCAACGATACTCGACAGAAACAACTTCCTAAAACCGGGTGAATTGTACAGTCAGGACCTGCACGAGCACACCTATAGCAGCCTCGTTGAAACGGATTTATTTCGTTTGGTCGAGATTTCCTTCGGCCAGCCTGTTTCAGGTGAATTGCGCGATTCCATGGATATGCGCATTGTGATGCGTACTTCCACGCGTCAGGCCTATGCCATCGAACCGCAAGGTATTTATTCCCCTCAGGGAAGTTCAGGTACCAACGTAAATGCCGGTAATGTCAGTTCGTACGGACTTGCAGGGAATCTTAACTTCACGAACCGCAACCTGATGCAGCGCGGTGAGAAGTTTAATGTCAACCTATTGGGTTCGGTCGAGGCGATTATCAACAGCGATGCGGCGAGTCCTTCTGTGGTGTACGGTTTTCAGGCAGGTGGAAACGCAAGTCTTTTGTTGCCAAGGGCGGTATTTGTAGATCGCTACATCACCAACCGCAACCTTCACAAGGTCAACACCCTGTTGAACCTGGCCTATCAGTATGAGAACAACCCCAGTTTTGTGCGTAAATCGCTGCCCGCGAGTATCACGTATCAAACCATCCGGAAGAATCTGAACTGGTATTATACACCACTGGAGATCAGCTTCAACCGGAACAGGCTCGACCCGGAGTTCAGGCTGCGTTTGGGCACGGTGGATTCTTTGCTCGTAGCACGGATTTTCACTGACCATCTGCTCACAGCCAGTCGCTTTGGTTTTGTTTACAACAACCGCAATACACGGAAAGGCGACCACTGGTGGTTTGTGCGTGCTAACCTGTTCGAAACCAGTGGGAACCTGCACCGGCTGGTGCGCACGGCACTCGATCCGGGGCGCAACCGCGACACTGCCTACAGGCTGCTGGGCGTAAACTATTTCCAATACCTGCGCAGCGAGCTCGACGTGCGCTATAACATTGAGTTTGATGAGAACAATTCGGCTGTATTCCGGCTTTCTTCCGGCATCGGCCTTCCGTATGGGAATACTTCCGTATTGCCGTTCGACAAGCGCTTTTTTGCCGGTGGAAGCAACAGCCTGCGCGCATGGCGTCCGCGCCGTGTAGGGCCGGGCACTTTTTCGGATACCAGTGCCGGATTGCTGTTCGACCGTTCAGGCGAATTGCTGTTCCTTGCCAACGTAGAGTATCGTTTTCAGGTCTTGAAAAAGTTGCTCGAAGGCGCCATTTTTCTCGATGCCGGCAACGTATGGAATATCAACCGCAGCAGCCAGTTGTTGCCTGGTGTGTTCAGCGGCCGGTCTATGTTTTCAGAAATGGCCGTCAATACCGGTCTCGGTTTCAGGTTTGACTTTCAGTTCTTCCTCATGCGATTCGATTGGGGGATACCCTTGCGCGACCCAGCAGAGCCGCTGGCTTCGCGCTGGGTGATCGGCAAGATCACAGCACCCGGATTTATCCGGAATTACACCGCGCTGACCCTCGGAATCGGTTATCCTTTCTGATCAGGCAATCCCGCTTTAAGCGTCTTGCTTGATTGCGGTATTATTTTTGCTATTGAAATAAAGATGCGATTCCCCTTGCGTTCCCTCATCCTGCTTGGCGCAGGTATTTTGCTCACCTGGACGGTTTCCTGCCGGGATCAGGACGGCAATATCAATATCTTCAGCATCGAAGACGACAAAGCCTTTGGTGCCCAGGTGTCTCAGGAAATCGAAAACGATCCGGCTACGATCATTCTCGATTCGGCCCGTTATGCCGCGCAATACGCCTATATCTACCAGATCCGGAATAAAATCCTGAATTCCGGACAGGTGATGTACAAGGATGTATTCCCCTGGCGCATCCGTATTATCAAGAACGATACGGTGCTCAACGCCTTCTGTACGCCGGGCGGTTACATGTATTTCTATACCGGAATACTGAAATTCCTGGAAAGCGAAGACCATCTTGCCGGAGTGCTGGGTCATGAAATGGCCCATGCCGATAAGCGCCACAGCACCGATGCCCTCACACGTCAATACGGTCTTTCGGTTTTGTTTGATGTCGTTTTTGGACAGAATAAAGGCCAGTTGGTGCGCATCGCTGCCGGCCTGCGCGAACTGAAATACAGCCGCACAGCCGAAACGGAAGCCGACAATTATTCGGTCAAATACCTCTGCCCGACAGACTACGATGCCGCCGGTGCCGCAGGTTTCTTCGAAAAGCTACTGGCTATGGGCAGTGGTTCCGATGTGCCTGAATTCCTCAGCACACACCCCAGCCCTGATAACCGTGTGGAGAATATCAGAAGCCAAAAAAGCACACTGAACTGTACCGGAACCAAGCGCAATATTTCAGAATACGCTGCATTTAAAAACTCCCTCCCATGAAGCATACCCTCAAATTGTTCCTATTGTTGACGCTCATAGGGGCATCGGGTCTGCTGAAAGGACAGGATTCCTTTCCACCCAATTCTGACACGCTGCAAGACTGGACACAAGTTGATTCGGTGATGCCGGCTGGTCAGATTGGCAAAATCGATTTTATCATCAACTTCTCTGAGAAATTCATCGGTACACCCTACCGCTATGGAGGCAAGCAGCCAGGAGGCTTCGACTGTTCCGGATTTGTTTGTTACGTGTATGGACGGTTGGGATATAAAATGCCCGCCAGCTCCAGTCTTTACAATCAGTTTGGCACTGCTGTGCCCAAGCGCGCTGCGCAGCCCGGCGACGTGATTTGTTTCAAGGGAAGGAATATGTATGCTTCTGGCATTGGGCATGTGGGAATCATCACCGAAGCCAATCCGAAAGAGATTTACTTCATCCACGCCTCGGTGAACAAAGGGATTACGGTAGACAAGCTGAGTTCAGAGTATTACCGCAACCGGCTGGTGCAAATCAGGCGCGTGTTGCGTTGAACATTGCAGCTCAGGCGTGATGATAGGGTTCGCCGCGCAGGATGGTAAAGGCACGGTAAAGCTGCTCGACAAAGAAAATTCGCACCATTTGATGTGAGAAGGTCATGCGGCTGAGGGAGATTTTATTCTTTCCCTGAGCAAACTCCGGATCGAAACCGAAGGGCCCGCCTACTACGAAAACCAACCTGCCGCGGGCATGGAGCATTTCCTGTTCCAACATGCGGGCGAAGCCAACTGAATCAAAGGTTTTACCGTTTTCATCCAGCAGCCAGATGCTGTCTCCGGTTTTTAGCTGTTTTTGGAGTGCTTCGGCTTCTCTGCGCATTTGTTCTGCAGGTTCGAGCAATGTGCGGGTTGCGGTGATGCATTCCATCCGCACGCGGGCATATTTCTTCAGGCGGCTGAGATAAATATCGAGCGCTTCGTTCACCCAAGCATCCCGGGTTTTGTCGATGGCAAGAAAAAGGATTTCCAATCGGGCGGCGATCAGGGGTCGATGATCTCGAGGATTTTATCGAGCCTTGGGGTCAGGATGATTTCTGTGCGGCGGTTGCGGGCGCGGGCCTCGCTGGTTTTGGCCGCGTCGACGGGCATAAATTCTCCCCGGCCTCCGGCATAAACGCGGGTGGGTTCGAGCTTGCCTTCTGCGGTAAGGATGCGTACGATGGAGGTGGCGCGCAGCACGCTGAGGTCCCAGTTGTCGCGGATGGTTCCGCCTTTGATGGGTTGATCGTCGGTATGACCTTCCACCTGCACCATGATGTCTTTTTGGTTGCGGAGGGCTTCGGCCAGGCTGAGCAAGGCTTCACGCCCGCGTTGGTCTACAGCGGTGCTGCCGGTTGCGAAGAGCAGTTTTTCCTGCATCGACACATACACTTTACCGTTCTTCACTTCCACCTGCAGGTCTTTACCTGTGAAACCGGTAAGGGCACGGGCTACAGATTCGCGCAATGCACGCACGGCAGAATCTTTCATGCGCAGCTCTTTTTCCAATAACCTGACACGCTCTATGGTGCCTGAAAGTGATTCTGAAAGACGGCCGGCGCGGGCTTTTTCAGCTTCAGCTTCTGCCAGCGCCCGGTTCAGCGCAATTTCTTTTTCCTGCAAGGTGCTATTTTTGGTGCTCAGCTCCTGGCCCAGGGCGCGGCGCTCTTGCTCCAACTGTACTTCGCATTCGGCCAGTTTGCGCGCTTGATCCGCTTTTTCTGTTTCCAGGTTGGCGATGATCAAGGCTTTCACTGCGGTATCCTGCTTTAGAGCGGCAATCTGCCGGTTCCTGATCTCAGCTTCAGCCGCCTGTTCATCCACCCGCGCTGACAATCCGGAAATGCGTTCGTTCAGTCTGCCGGTTTCCTGGCGGTGTTGATCTTGCAGGGCCTGAACCTGCTTTTTGCTCATGCAAGCGCCAAACAGCAAGGGGAGGCCGGCCAGTATCAGCCATCTTAATTGTTTCATTGTTGCGAAATTATTCCTGAATAACCCTGCAATTCACATGCCTTATGCACTAGCAAGGTCAGATTTACAACTTCGATATTTCGCGACCGTTGTGGTCTTCGATCACATATTCTCCGATATGATAATTCGGAGCGGCTTGCACTTTCAGCCAACGCTTGTGTTCAAACAGCCAACGTAGCCGGATAGAAGGCCAGCCTTGTGTGATATACGCTGCAATAAAGGGGTGTGCTTTCAGCGTAATCTTCTTGTGGTTGAGGTTTTGCCAGAGATAGACGAGGGTACTTTCTATCTTCTCAAAGAGCTGAATACTGCTTTCCACCACACCTGTGCCGTTGCAGGAAGGGCAGGCCTCGGTATTGGTGATAACTGTTTGAGGTCGGACGCGTTCGCGGGTAAGTTCCACCAGGCCAAAGCGGCTCATGGGCAGAATGGTATGCCTTGCACGGTCTGATTTCATGGCCGTGCGCAGCGTCTGCACCAAATCTTTCTTGTGCGTAGGATCGCGCATATCGATGAAGTCGATCACAATGATCCCGCCCATGTCGCGCAAGCGAATTTGTCTGGCTACTTCTGCAACTGCTTCGGTATTGATGCGCAGCACGTTTTCCTCCCTGCTTTCGGCATCGAGCACCATGCTGCCGCTGTTGACATCGAAAACATGCAGGGCTTCGGTATGTTCTACCACCAGATAAGCGCCTCCCGAAACGGGTACTGTTTTGCCGAACGATGAGCGGATCTGTCGGTTGACGTTGAAATGGTCGAATATATCGGCTTTACCCTGGTGAAGGCGTACGATTTTGTCGAGTTGCGGCGCGATGCGCGTTACGTATTCACGCACTTCCTCAAAAAGCTCTTTGTCGTTCACCACAATCTGGGTGAAACTTTCGTTCAGGATATCGCGCAGGAGGGTGTCGAGGCGTGAACCTTCACCCAGCACCAACCGGCCGGGCTGAGCCTTACGCATGTTCTCGGCCAGCTGTTCCCATTTGCCGGCGAGGCTGCGCAAATCCTGATCCAGTTCAGCAATGTCGACTCCCTCGGCGACGGTGCGGATAATCACACCGAAGTTAGAAGGTTTGAGGCTCTGCGCCAGCTTTTTAAGGCGCTTCTTTTCTTCCGGGTTCCCGATTTTTTTAGAAAGGGAAATGTGGTTGGAGAAGGGAACGAGCACAAAATAGCGACCGGCAAAGGATATATCGCAGCCTACTTTGGGGCCTTTGTTGCTGATCGGTTCCTTCAGCACCTGCACCAGCACGATGTCACCGCGTTTAAAAATCTGGGAGATTTTACCGGTTTTGACGGTCTGTTCTTCCAGATCAAAATTGTCCATATCGGCAGCGCTGTTCACACCGGCGAGCAGGTTGCGCGTCAATTTCTTGACGGAGCGTACATTGGGACCGAGGTCGTAGTAGTGAAGAAAAGCATCCTTCTCGCTTCCGATATCAACGAAAGCCGCATTGAGAGAAGGAGAAATCTTTTTGATCCTGCCGAGATAGAAGTCACCAACACTGAAACCAGCAGCGCCGGTTTCACGGTGTAACTCCGTTAACTTTTTATCGCAAAGCAGGGCAATGTCGACTCCCGCCCCATGTTTTGAAACAATGAGTTCGTTCGTCATAAACGGGCCCTAAGACGGCTTACTTCTTCTTGTGACGATTCTTCCGAAGTCTTTTCTTCCGTTTGTGGGTCGCGATCTTATGACGCTTTCTTTTCTTTCCGCTGGGCATATTGTCTTGTTTACTTAATTTCAGAACCGGCGTTGCGCTGCACTTTTACGGCCAAGTCGAGGAAAACACGCGCATTCAGTGAATCTCCTTTCATGCCGTAAAGTCCACTCATTTCATAGAGGAACTCCGGATTTTGGGGTTGCAAAGATATTAATTTTTCGCAACGACGGATGGCTTTATCGAGTTCTCCTGCCTTTTTCAGCAGGGAGAGGTAGATATAATGGGTTTCGACATTGGTGCTGTCGCGTTTTTCGTTTTCGCGGAGGAGGGCAACGGCCTCCATCGGTTGCACCCGGTATTCGGAAAGTACAACTGCTTTGACATTGCGGGCTGCGATGTTGTCGGGTTGTATGCGGATGGCTGAATCGGCGCAGTTTTCGCCCATGGTCCATTCCGTAGCCAATGCCTGGGCATCGCGGTCTTTTTCACCGCTATTGGCAGCGCGAACAAAATCGACCGCAGCCAGATAGTAGTCTTCAGCCTTGCCACTGCGGCGGGCTTTCCAGAACAGATAGTAGCCGCTCAGACCATAGAAGTTATTTTCTCTCGCCAGCTTCACGCCCAAATCGAGTGAATCGAGCGGTGCCAATTTGTTGCGCATGGCAAGACCGGCTGCAGTTCGTGCGAAATCGCCGGTGAAAGTGCCGATCACATACCTGAAATACTCGTCGGGCCTGAAGGGTGTAGCTTGTTCAATCACCTTTCCGGCTGCCGCGGGTGCAGCGCCTATCAGCTGTTCAGCCTTTTTGTATTTGGGAAGGAACAGCAAGAGGAACAAACCTGTGAAAAGCAGGCTGCTGACGATGTAAAGAATACGTGTGTTCAAGACGGCACAAAGATACTATGCCCGCAATTAGCCGCGATGCACAGGATCCGCTTTAACAAGGGGCGCTGGGAGGATTACTGCTCTTTGCGCGCGTTTTTTACTTTGTCGACAAACTCCTTGGAAGGCTTGAACTTTGGGATATAGTGCTCAGCAACCAGGATAGAGGTATTGCTCCGGATGTTGCGGGCAACCTTGGGTGCGCGTTTCTTTACTTCAAACGTGCCGAAGCCGCGCAGATAGATATTGTTTCCACTGGCTACGGAGTTCTTCACTACCTTAAAGAACGACTCAATGGTCTCCTGGACCATTACTTTGTCTAATCCCGTCTTCACGGCGATTTCATTAACTAGGTCAGCTTTTGTCATTTCAGATTCCTTTTTTTCAAAAATGGGTAATTTTTTCGTTTGCAAGATGATTTTTTGCCGCTTCATGCAAGAAATCGTCTCAAATATCGTTGCGTGGTATCTCAAAAATGCACGAGACCTGCCATGGCGAAACACCCGAAACCCTTATTCGGTTTGGCTTTCGGAGGTTTTGCTTCAGCAAACTCGTGTGAATCAGGGACTTCCATACTACGAGAAATTTATCGTCCATTTTCCCACAATCCACCATCTGGCGCAGGCTTCAGAAGATGAGGTGTTGAAAACTTGGCAAGGCCTCGGGTACTATTCCCGTGCCAGAAACCTGCACAAGACGGCGCGTATTGTGGCGGAAAGTTTACAAGGCAATTTCCCGCAAACGCCCGAAGGCTTGCAGAAATTGCCTGGATTGGGCCCATATACAGCCGCTGCCATTGCCAGCATCGCATTCAATTATCCCGAGCCGGTGCTTGATGGCAATGTGGCAAGGGTAGTGTCGAGAATGCTTGATATTCATGAAGCGGTTGATCTTCCATCGGTAAAAAAAGGAATGATCGAATGGTTGAGGGGTCAAATCGCTTATGCTGAACCCGGAACGTTCAACCAGGCCTGGATGGAACTGGGCGCTTTGGTCTGCCTCCCGGCACGCCCTTTGTGTGATTCTTGCCCGATTGCAAGCTGGTGCATGGCCCGGCAGCGGGGAACAGCTGAAGAATTGCCGGTAAAGAAAGCCAAGGCGAAGGTGAGAGAACGCTGGTTTCATTACCTGCACCTGGAAAATGAAAATGCAATCTGGCTGGTACAGCGACAGGCGGGCGATATTTGGGAAGGACTTTGGGAGTTTCCAATGTACGAAGCAGCGTCGGAAAAGGAGGTCCCATCTGACTGGTTGCCGAAGCTTGTTGCCGATCCGCAGCAGGTGAAAATCAGTCTGCAGCGCCGGTTTACGCATTTGCTTACGCATCAGCGTATCCACGCCAGCTTCTGGAAATTATCCACAAGGCCCGAAAATCTCAGACTGCAGCAACCTATATTTGAATTTCCGCTTGTGCAGGAGGAATTGCCAGCCTTGCACCGGTTGATGGATAAGTACTTGAAAGCCAATTGAATACATAAACAGATGATTAACAAAGTTATCCTGCTGGGGCGCCTTGGCCGAGACCCCGAAATCAGGGAATTGCCCAACGGCAAACTCGTGGCCAATGTTTCCCTCGCCACCAGTGAAGTCTATAACGACCGCGTTACCGGCGAACGGAAGGAAAATACTGAATGGCATAATCTGGAAATGTGGGACAAGCATGCCGAAACTGCGCGGCAATACCTGCGCAAGGGTTCTGTGCTTTATGTTGAAGGCCGTATCCGCACCGACAAATTCAAAGATTTGCAGACCGGTGAGGAAAAGCAGCGCACCAAAATCCGTGTGATGAATATGCAAATGCTCGGAACCGGCTTCAGTGGTGCTTCCGGTGGCGACAATGGAGGTGCGTTCGGCAACGACTTCGGCCAGCCGCAGACAGGTGATCCTTCGACAAGCGAATCGCCGGATAACGACGAATTGCCATTCTGAGCTGCTGGGATACCTCAGGCAGCCCTGCGTTTCAGTCAATAATAACCAGATCCGGCTACCTATGACAGTACTGTTGAGTCTGGTTTTTTTCTTACTTCCCGTTTATGGCTTGCTTGTTCTGATAGCAGGTAAGGCCGAACAGGATACCGCTCCCAAACCATTCCATCCAGCAGCGCTCTGGTTGCTTACGGCAACCGGAGCATTGCTTTTTACCTATGCAGGTAAGCAGCTCGGGGAATCTGTAAGCGGCCGCTTGCTTTTAGTGTTCTTCGCTCTGTTGGTTCCCGTTTTATTGAGGTTTGTCTTACTAGGTCGCTTTCATTCTCCCGTTGCAGGTATTCTAAAAAATCCCCTTGCCACATTCATTATACGCTGTTCTGGCAAGTCTTTCGAGCCACGCCGGCAGCGAAGTGACTGGGAGGAGGCGGTGAAAGAAGTTACCGAAAAACAAACAGATGCCGAAGAAAAAGCCCTTATCAGCGGGATTATCCGCCTGGGCAGCACCGAGGTTTGGGATATCATGAAACCGAGAGCGGATATAGCGGGTGTGGAAGTATCAATCGGGTTCGACGAACTGAAAGCCCGAATCCGCAGCCAGCGTTACAGCCGTTTGCCGGTCTATCAGAAGCAACTGGATCGTATCAGGGGTGTGCTGTATATCAAAGACCTGATACCGCATCTCGACCATGCGGGTGATTTTGCATGGCAGCGGCAGATACAGCGGCCATTTTTTGTTCCTGGCATGAAGCCCATTGATGCGTTGCTCGATGAGTTCAGGCAGCGGCGCACCCATTTGGCACTGGTGGCAGATGAATACGGTGCTGTTTCAGGATTGGTAACGCTCGAAGATGTGCTGGAAGAAGTACTGGGGGAAATCAACGACGAACAAGATGAAGATGTATGGATTTACAGCCGGCCCGGCCCGGATACCTTTATATTTGACGGCAAAACCCTGATCAACGACTTCGTGCGTATAGCAGGACTGCCACTCGATGTATTTGACAGCCTGGACATGGAAAACACCAGCCTTGGCGGTTTGCTTACAGAGACGGCAGGTTGTGTTCCGGCTGCCGGAAGCCAATACGAACTGCAGGGTTTGCGTTTTACCGTTGAAGCCAGCGATGGCCGACGGGTTATCAGTGTGAAAGTCGAAACAAAACCAGAAGAAAAGCATGATGCTCCAACCGAAGCGTAGCCGAATATTGCCTGTATTGATCCTGCTCGCGGCCTGTTCAGGCAATGGAGTGGAAGATATTCCCCGGCCGCATGGCTATCCGCGCCTGAGCATGCCGGAAAAACAATACCGCGATTGGGACTCCGGTTGCACCTATCGTTTCAGCATCCCTTCATACGCCCAGATGGAGCGCGATCCGGCTTACACCACCGAGCCCTGCTGGTTCAATCTGCGGTTTGCTCCTTTTGATGCTACCTTGCACATCACGTATCACGGCTTTGACAATCTCATCCAGTACGATTCCCTGTTTGCCGACAGCCGCCGTTTTGCCTTCAAGCATACCGTGAAGGCAGAAGATATCATCCAGCGCCCGCTGCGAAACGAAGATGGATCAGCTACCGGTTTCGCTTATGATATCTCCGGAAACACAGCCACCAATTTTAGTTTCTTCCTTACCGACAGCAGCCGCCATTTCTTCCGCGGAGCGCTGTATTTCAACCAGAAAACCGATGTAGACAGCGTGGCACCTGTTTTGCAATTTATCCGCAAAGACCTTGAACACCTTATCCATTCTTTCCGCTGGCGCTGAACGCCAGCCCAAGCCCAATCGCATGAACCGCATTCTCCTCCTGCTTTTCACCTTCCTTAGCATCGGTCAGCTGGCAGCCCAGCACGATGGTGACACTAAAAACAAAAAAGCCAAAGCCAGCTTCGACCTGGCCTATACCGCCTATACCCGCGGTGAGTTTGAAAAAGCGCTTTCCCTCTGCGACAAAGCCATCAAACGCGATCTATACTATTTCGATGCCTACGAACTCAAGGCAACTGTGTACGAAAGCAGCAACCGCGAAGTGAAGGCCATGGAAATGTACAAGAAAGTCATTTCCCTAGATCCACAATACCGTCAGGTCTACTATTATCTGGCCGAACTCGAATTCAAGAACACTTTGTATGCAGATGCAGTCGCACATCTGGAGAAATTCCTTTCCTTTCCCGGCGACTATAAGCGGCTGCGCGAAAAGGCGGAAAAGCTGCTGGCTTCGGCCAAGTTTGCAGCGGATGCCATCAACCAGACCCAGATTTCAGGTATCCGGAATATGGGCCCGGCTGTTAACAGTAAGTTGAATGAGTACTGGCCGGGAATGACCATCGATGGGAAGACGCTGGTATTTACGCGTCTGGTCGACCGGCAGGAGGATTTCTATTTCAGCGAACGGAAAGATACGAGCTGGCAAAAGGCAGAAGCCTTGAAAGGCAACATCAATACACCTGACAACGAAGGCACGGTAGCGATTCCGGCGGATGGTTCAATGGTTTTTCACACATATTGCGGTCCAGGTAACATTGGAAGTTGCGATATCGTGGTGAGCCAACTGCGCAACGGACTTTGGTCACAGCGCCGCAACCTCGGTCCGGGCCCGAACTCCGAGCACTGGGAATCAGGTCCGGCCATTTCGGCCGACGGCAACAGCCTCATTTTTGCTTCGAACCGCCCGGGCGGTAAAGGTGGCCGCGATCTTTGGATGTCGTCGCGTATGGCCGATGGCACCTGGACTCCGGCCATGAACCTCGGATCACCCATCAATACATCCGGAGATGAAGAAGCGCCTTTCCTTCACTACGACGGCCAGACGCTGTATTTTGCTTCAACCGGTCATCCGGGGCTCGGTAATCATGATCTGTTCATGACCCGTCTGGGTTCGGATGGCAAATGGAGCCAGCCTATCAACCTCGGTTCTCCGGTCAATACGGCCGGCGATGAAATGGGACTTTATGTGGATCGCCTCGGTAATCTGGCCTATTTCGCTTCGAACCGTCCTGAAGGCTACGGCGGACTGGATATCTACAGCTTCGCACTTCCACCGGCTGCCAAACCGGTTCAAACCACCTATGTGGCCGGTCGGGTGATTGATGCTGAAACCGGCAACGAGGTTACAGGAGATATTGAGATTACTGAATTGGCAACCTCGCGCCGCGTATTTGCTTCTAAGTCGACCCGTTTCATTACCCCGCTGCGCGTGGCCGGCAACTATGGACTGGCTGTAAAAGCACAGGGTTATGTTTTCTATTCAGAGAATTTCCAGCCAGATTCAGGTACCGTCGATCAACCATTCGAAGTGTTGGCCAGGCTGAAGAAATACAAGGCAGGTGAGGTAGCCGTGCTGCGGAATACTTTCTTCGATACCGATAAAACAGATCTGAAGCCGGAGTCTGTACTCGAGCTCAATCGTGTGGTGGAAATGCTGCAGCAGAACCCGACGATGCGGGTTGAAATCAGCGGACATACGGACAATACAGGTAAGCCCGATTACAACCAGAAGCTATCGCTTGGCCGAGCCGAATCGGTGAAAGCGTATCTCAGCAGCAAGGGTATAGTCGCCACCCGCATCGAAGCCAAGGGGTATGGCGACACGCGTCCGGTTGCCGATAATGCCACTCCCGAAGGCCGTGCTCAGAACCGCCGGACGGAGATGAAGATTATCAGTATTTGATTTCGGCTAACCAACGAGACATTCGTCTGGTAGCATCTACTTCGTAGCTTTTTAGAGAAGGCAGAACTTAATTAGGGTCTGTGAACGGGTACGTTTTATGACCCAAGTGATAGTTTAGAATCGTTATTCTGCTTTGGAGTCACCAGGAAACTTGTTACGTGTGGGTGTTCATGCTGTTACTTGAAAGTTTTAAGCTCATTTGGGAAGAACTGGTTCAAGGAGCTTTCGAAAAGGGTGGATTCGCTGCTCGATTTCTGAAGCAATCCAGGATGATGGGAGAATGGGGGTGCGGAAGGAGTGTGGGTGAGGAGTTTGTGGTGGTTATACGGTAATGCTTATACGTTTATATGCGTGTAATTTCAAGTCAGATTAGGCATAAGCCGACTATTGGCCTTTGCGGTGTATGTCGTTAACCCTATATTGTGCCTGTATTATAATCACTTTTAATTATGGACTTTGTTACTTTTATTCAA
>CANHTS010000051.1 GCA_947463435.1 Flavobacteriales bacterium
ACATTCACCGCCTCGCGATGGTACTTGTAGTAAGCCTGTCGGGTGATACCAAACCATCCGCATAGTTGGGCTAGTCCTACACGGGAAAATGCGCTTTTCATGGCGGTTATGGTTTGGTATTGAACTTTTTTCGGATAGGAATATTGAACTCCTTCTCTGCAATATCCACCATAGTCGAAAATGCAATGGCTTTTAGTTCGGCATCTTTAAGTTGCTTCTCCAACTCACTGATACGCTTTTTAAGCTGAAGTGTTTCAAAGTCCTGATCAACCGGCTCTTGGTGCGTCTCTTTCTTCGGCATCGCCTTAGCTCTGGGTACAACATTACGGTTTATTTGCTGCTCTGCCGGCACATAGCCAAGGTCACGCATCCATTCTAACAATACGCCGTGGTCCTTTTTTCCTGTGTACTTCTGCCATATCGCGTCTTTTGTCAGTCCGCTGCTTAAGTACTCGTTAATGATCAAATGGCGTTCTTCAATCGTGAAAAACTTCGGCAATTTGGGTATGATGATCTTCTTCATGTTTACACGTCTTGTTGTGTAAACTCATTCTAGGACAAGACATATGAATGAAACGCGTCCGTCTCTGTTGGGGAATCTCGTCTATGATGTGTGACCCGGAAAACCGGGTCAGGGCATTTGAGATATGAATGCAACGCAACCGTCTTTGTTGGGGAATCTCGTCTATGATGTGTGACCCGGAAAACCGGGTCAGGGTTTCGGAGATATGTATTTAACGCCGTTTCGACCCGGTCTTCCGGGTCGTATATCATAGCACCGCGTTCCACCTAGATTCCCGACCCGGTTTTCCGGGTCGCATATCATAACAATGCAGTCCGCGCCAGTCTGGTGGTATTTGCGTCTGGTTACTTCAACCCTGCAGCCAACAGCAACGGAGCGTATATCCTTGAAATGCAAAGCGATGCAAGCCGTAATACCGGTAGGTTTATAGTGAATCGCTGATGAAAAACAGACAAAGCTGTATTCGCAGATGCAGCGCAGAAGCCGGGTCTCATGATCCGGCTTCTGTTTTTTTCGGGCAGGCTGTATTTTTGAAGGATGCCGCAGGATGGCCGCCCGACCCTGGAAATAGTAAGACAGAAAGTACGCCATTATTGCGCGTATCAGGAGCGTTGCCACAGCGAAGTCGAAACCAAGTTGCGCGAATTGGGCGTTTTTGGAGACACCGCTTCCGAAATCATCAGCGGGCTTATCGCCGAAGGCTTTTTGAATGAAGAACGCTTTGCCTGCGCCTTTGCCGGTGGCAAGTTCAGGCAGTTGGACTGGGGCAGGGTGCTGATCCGGCTACACCTCAAACGCAAAGGTTTGAACGACTACCTGATCCGCAAAGGATTGGCCGCCATCGATGAGCAGGACTATATGCGTTGCATTCAGCGCCTGGCCGAACGGGAGCTCGCACGTGCCAAAGGCAATGCGCTGCAACGCCGGCAACACACCTTGCGCTTCCTGATGCGCAAAGGGTTTGAAACCCACCTGATAGACGAAGTGTTGTCGGGTGCAGGCGACTTTGGCTAAAAACCGCTGCCTTTCCCTCGCGTTTTTTACCTTCGCAAGCATGTACCCGGAATTGTTCAGGATAGGCAGCTTTACTGTGCAGAGTTATGGTTTTATGATTCTCACCGGCGTTTTGCTCGCCTGGTGGTATATGTACAAGCATACCCGCGTGTACAAACTGGGGAGTGAAGATATTTCCGAATTCTTCCTCTACGGTTTCATCGCTGTTTTCGTGGGCGGCAAGATCTTTTTCTACCTCGAAGACCCGATGCGGTATATCCAAGACCCGGCGCGCATGCTCGAATCGCCCGGCTCGGGTTTCGTGTTTTACGGCTCTTTCCTGGTGGCAGTGCCGGTATTCATTTGGTGGTTCAGGAAAAGGAAACTCCCCGTTTTGGCCATGTTCGATATTGTTGGTGCCGGCGGAACCCTCGTACACGGTTTTGGAAAAATAGGCTGTTTGCTGGCCGGTTGTTGCCATGGCAAGGCATGCGACCCGAAATGGGGCATCGTGTACAACCATCCGAAAACCCATGCCGATCCGGTTGGCGTTCCCTTGTATCCGACTCAATTGCTCGACGCCGCGCTCATCCTGGGCCTGTTCCTGGTCATTGCCTGGCTGCATAAACGCAAGCGCTTCGACGGACAGCTATTCCTCTTGTATGCGATTGTATATGCCATCGGGCGCTTCTTTACGGAGTTTTTACGGGGTGATGAAGAACGCGGTTTCCTTTTCGGTGGCTTGCTCTCGTATTCCCAGCTCATAGCGCTCGTTGTGCTGGGCGTTGGTTTGTTTTTCTATTTCCGGCTCCGTCGCAATCCGATTGTAAGGTAAGCATGCTATTTGCCGATATCATCGGGCAGGAAGCGGTAATCCGCAAGTTGCGCGACAGCGTACTCGCCGGCCGTATTCCCCATGCCCAGCTTTTTCTGGGGATGGAAGGCAGCGGGGCCTTGCCGATTGCTCTCGCCTACGCACAGTATGTAGGCTGCAAGAACCGCAGCGAAACCGACAGTTGCGGGGTTTGCCCTTCCTGTGTCAAGCATCAGAAGTTTTCGCATCCGGATGTGCGGTTTTCCTACCCGGTGATCAAGAAGGGGAAGGAGGAAGCCCTGGCGACCGATTTCATCCGCGAATGGATGGCGACCCTCAGCGAAAACCCCTACCTCAGCTACCTCGACTGGCTGGCGAAGATGGATGCCGAAAACAAGCAGGGCAATATCCCGGTGTCTGAATGCCGCGCCATCATGAGCGCCCTCTCGCTCAAGCCCTTCGAAAGCGAATACAAGATCCTGCTGCTGTGGTTGCCCGAATTCCTGGGCAATGAAGGCAATGTCCTCCTCAAGATCATTGAGGAGCCCCCGCAAAAGACGCTCTTCCTTCTGGTGGCCGAACAGATGGATCAGATTTTACCAACCATCCTTTCGCGTACCCAATTGGTCAGGGTGCCGCCCATTGAAGGCGAAGACCTGCGCCGCGCTTTGGAGCAGCGTTTTTCACTTGATGCCGCCCGCGCGGAAACCCTGGCCTATGTGAGCGATGGCAGTTACCGCCGTGCACTGGAACTGCTGGGCGAGGTGGATGAGCCCCTGCTGCAGCCTTTCCGAAATTGGCTGCTCATGTGTTTCAGCGGCAATAAGGTAGCCCAAAATCTTTGGGTTGCCGAAGCGGCAGGCTCGGGCAGGGAGGAAATCAAAGCCCTCCTCGGGTACGGATTGCATATTCTGCGCATGTGCCTTGTTTTTCCTGAACTCGGCGAGAAAGCCAGATTGGGAGAAGCAGAACAGGAATTTGTGTCGAAGCTCAGCCGGCAGTTCAATCCGACAAGCATCGAAAAGGCTTACAAGCTCTTCAACGACAGCATGTACCAGATTGAACGGAACGGGCAGGCCAAGTTGGTGCTGGCCGATTTATCGAATGAAATGCACAAGGTCTTCGTTCAAAAATAACCAATTGAATACCAGTCTGTTAGTGGAATTGGTGGTGTTTTTTTCTGGCATAGGGCAACCGGAAGGCAGGCAACTTCGACTATTGGTTTGTCAGGAGTATGGAATGCAGGCATGAAGCGGGAGATGAGCAGTGCAGAAGAAGCCCTTATCGAACGTTGTCTGCAGCAGGACTCCGCGGCACAGAAAACCCTTTACGAAACCTACGCTAACCGAATGTACGCCATCTGCATGCGCTACGCCGACAACCCAGATACATCAAAAGACTTGCTGCAGGAAGGGTTTATCCGCGTGTTCAAGGCAATGCCTGGTTTCAGGAAGGAAGGCTCTTTTGAGGGTTGGATGAAGCGCATTTTCGTGAACAATTGCATCGAATATTACCGCAGCAAACGCAACCAGCCCTGGTTCAGCGATGTGGATGAGGCAGCCGGTATCCAGGCAGACGACCATACGCTCAGCAACTTCGGTGTGGAAGAATTGCTCGGACTGATTCGGCAATTGCCCGATGGCTATCGCACGGTGTTCAATATGTACGCCATAGAAGGCTACGCGCACAAGGAGATAGCCGATCAGTTGGGTATCAGCGAAAGCACCAGCAAGACACAACTGCTCAAGGCCCGGCTCATGCTGCAGCGCCTGATTGCAGAGAAAGGAGGGAGCCGGTTTGCCTGAGAATCAGAACACACTGGATGAACTGTTCCGCCAATCGCTTGAAGGCGCAGAAATTCCCGCACCTCCCGGTGTTTGGGAAGGCATAGCGGCCGGTATCGAAGCCGGGGCAGCAGCCGGAGCAACCACAACGGTGACGGGCTGGTTCAGCGCAGGCTGGATCAAGGCCTCTATAACCATTGTAGCGCTGAGTGGTGCTGCCATAGGAGGTTGGGCCTTGTTGAAGGAAAAGGAAACTTCCACACCCTCATTGTCGCTGGTTCAAACTGAAAACAGCACGAAGGAAGCAGCGATTTCGCCGGTTGAAACAAATACGGAAACATCCGAGCCTTTGCTGTTGGATAAGACCGGTAATCCGGAGCGCATACCAGTAAGCGGAAGAAACGGCAGCGAGCCAGCCAAGCCGCCGCAACCGGGACAACACCCTGAAAACAAGTCGGAAGCCGGGCATGGCGATGCACAACCGCGTATCCACAGGCCCGAAGCGATTGCGAATACAACCGAAACAACCCCGCCGTCGATCTTGAACCAAGACCCATGCTCCGGTTTACCTGGAGCTGATGTCGATTACCGCGAGGTGCAGCCCGGTGTGGCAGATTTCAGTGTCGGCGAAGGAAACTGGCAACAGGTGCGCTGGAACTTTGGAGACGGGCTGCAGGGCATCGGAAACCAAGTACGGCATACCTTCCTCTCAGGAAAACGTTTCCAGGTAAAGTTGGAGTTGTTGGATGATGCCGGATGCCTGCGTCGTGGCGAGCGTGAAATCGTGCTGAACGGCAGCGAGCTGGAAGGCAATATCCTGATCCCTAACGTATTCACTCCAAACGCAGATGGAATCAATGATCCGTACCGCGTTTTGATTGTGGGGCAGGAAAAATACAGACTCAGCATCTACGACCGTGCGGGCAAGGTTTTGTATACCGGCACGGACCCCGAGGAAGGCTGGGATGGCGCGATCAACGGACAGCCGGCGCCGATGGGGCCATACATTGCACGGGTGGAATGGCAGTTTTACGGCCATCAACCACAGAATAAAACGGTTGTCATTATGCTGAAACGTTAAGCGTGGAATAAGGAGAAAAACAATGGAGAACCTATATTTGAAAACTTTGAAAAAAAGGGAGAAAACAACACTATGAAGAGGTATATACAAACCATCGCCGCGCTGTTCGTAGCAGTGCTGGCCCTGGCGACACCGCGTGAAGCGGCCGCACAGTGCCAGTTCACGTACGACGGTGCCCTGTGCGAAGGCAACCCGATCCGCTTCTTCGGAAGCCCGGCCGGAACCACCCATTCATGGGATTTCGGCGGTCAGGGTACGAATTCGCAACAGATTCCGACCTTCGTGTTCAACACACCCGGTACCTACCTGGTGCGTTACACCACCACGATCGGCGGAAATCCATGTCAGTCGTCGCTGAGCCTGCAAATCAAACCCAAGCCAAAGATTAACCTGCGTTTGCTGAGCGCAAACACGCAGTGTTTCGAAGGCAACCAGTTTTGCTTTGTAGACAGCAGCATTGCCGTACCCGGCAGCAACCTGAAAGAGATGCGCCTGGTGGTGAGCGACGGTCAGTTCATTACCCACACCTACACAAGTCAGCCTCCACGTACTTTCTGCTTTAGCTGGAAAGATGACCGCGGTGGTCCGGTAGATTTGACAGTAGAACTGGAAGACGCCAATGGTTGTATCCGCCGCGATACGTTCAAGGCAGTTGGTCTGGTGCGCGCCAAACTCGGTATCCGCTTTACGAGCAACCGGCCGGTTCGATGCGATTCGGCGCAAGCCTGCTTCAATAACCTTTCGAATATCCAGCTCAGCGATGTGCAGAGCTTCCTATGGGAATTCGGCGACGGCACCACCAACAGCACGAACTGGGGTATCCCGCAGTTCTGCAAGTGGTTCAGGGGCCCAGGAACCTATAATTCCAAGCTTACCGTAACCAGCAAGTTCGGATGCAAAGAAACCTTTACCTTCACTGCTGCAGCACAGGTATTCGATGTGAAGGCAGTCATCATTGCAGACAAAGACTCAAGCTGTATTTCAGCACCTGAGATCAAATTCAGCCTGAAAGACGGCCCTCCGATCGGCGCAACCAACTTCGAATGGAACTTTGGTGATCCGCCGTCAGGTAACCAGAATACCAACAGAACTTCCTGGGCACCTTCGCACAGCTTCACCGGCCTCGGCCCTTACCGTATTCGTTTGCAGTTCAACCACCCCGTTTGCGGTCCCCGCATGGTGTTTGATACCATTCTCATGCTCGGCCCGGTTTCCACGATTGAAATTCCCTTCAACCGTATTCCGGAGCACGAGAAGTACCAGTGTATTGCCCGCGACAGCGTGCACTTCCCTAACAACTCAAGTTTTTATCACAACGATAAGAACATGATGAACGACGACTCCACTTTCTATACTCCGGGCTGGGGTCTGGGTCACAATTTTACTCCAAAGCCTAACGGACAGACTTCTGTTCGGGCCAATCCACAGGTGCGTAACCGCGATAACGTATTGCGCTTGTGGGACTTCGGTGATCAGTATGCGCCGCGTTGCACCACGGATACCAAAGCCAATAAGAATGTAGGCCGCAATTGTAACTGGAGCCGCGACTCACTGCCGGTTCACTGGTATACACCTTGGGAAACCATCCTGAAGGATACCTTCATCGCGCAGAATCGCCCGATGCAGCGCGCCCGCTTTATCGACCTCACCCGCACCTGCGTTCGTGAGAACGTTTTCTGGGCAGCCGATACGGCAGAATACCGCAAACTTTTCTACCGCACCGTTCCGCGTTGCTATCAGGTGAAGCTTTTCCATGAAGACACCTTGCACCCGCTGAAATGTACCAGTGAGAATACCCAGCAGATCGCCATCATGCCTCCTTCTGCGAAGCGCATGAAGAAGTCTGCCAATACCATCGAGTGTCTCGGTTCGCTGAACCCGATGTACGGTGTGACATTTGAGATTGAAGACACCAAGCCCGGATGTACGCCCGGCTTCTTCCTGATCAACCTCGATTCTGCCAGCGGCCGCAACAACTGGGTTCCGACCACCGGTATCCCACAAGGTGATCGCCCGCCCGGATTGCCCCACCTCGGCTACCAGCTCGCAGGTTCTTACCCGAATAAATTCTCTACCTATTACACTGCTTCGATGATCGCCGACCCTTCAGGCTGCGTGACCGTAGGTCTGGTAATCGGAAACGGATTTATCCCCGGTACCAATCCACGTCAGAAGCCTGAGTGTGTTGACACCATCTGGTACAACCGCTTCCTTTGCTTCCCCCGCCTCGACCCGCGTTTCGAAGTGCTGCATCCGATCAAGGATCCGCTCAAACTTTGCCCGCTGGATACCCTTATCGTGCGCACCCTCGGTGGCAACAAAACCAATACCGATGATCTTGCTGACCAAACTTACTCCATGTACACAGGCAATGCCGGCCGCAACTACAACCAGTTCTACCGCCTTGCGCTGACAGAAGAGTACAAGCGTTACGTATACCTGCCCGGCAGCAACAAGAAGACGCTTGCCAACTACCTGATCCGCAACTATACCAAGACTCCGTCTTCCGGTATTCCTCTGGAACTGTGGCGCGATACCATCCTCACAGCCACCATTACAAAATGGGACACTGCTGCGGATATCTCCCGCGCATGGGATCTCTTCAAGCGCGCCGTTGACCGCCTCGGTTTCGATATCTACGAACTGAAACCGACCGATCTTGCTAAGATGATCTGGAACAACCAAGGTACACTTGGTCAACCTTCAACCGGTTCACAAGGTTGTATTGATACCGCCGGTTTCGGTAACCTCGTTCGTTATTACGTAGTGCCTGATCTGGCTTCCAAAACTATTTTCAGCTACCGCGATACCAGTATCCGCGCCGTTGACAGTCATTTTGTGGCCGGTAAGAAGTTCCTGAATTCCGTACAGTTCGTTCCCGAGCACCACGGTTACTATATCCTTGAACTCCTGCAGCGCAGCAACAACGGTTGCTTCGAGCGCAGCTCACGCCGTGTGGTAGTTGGTTTCTATGCCAAAGTAGAACACAGTGATACCATCCTCTGCCGCGGAACCAAAACCCTCACTGCAGAACCCACCTTCCGCTACTTCAGCCTCCTGCCTGAAATCGAAGGCCTCCTGAATCCCTATGATTACTGGCGCGACGCACAACGTCAGGCCGATATCGTGAATAACCGCCCGAACCGCGAAAGCCTCACCAAGTGGGATTGGGCACAGGAAGATGACGATCCAGCGGTTGCCAATACCATCTTCGGTGCATTCCCTTACGGTGCAACCGGTGTGGGTAACCCGACCGTTCAACTGGGTGGTGGTGCTACTAACAGCATCTACTACAAAGACTACGGACTGTTCCGTCAGCGTGTAACCACGGGCGACTCTTCCGGTTGCCGCGATACCCTCTCCCAGAATATCTATGTGACCGGTGTTGAAGCCAAGTTCGGTGTGAACCTCAGCGTTCCTTCCTGCAAAGGCATCGTGGAACTCTTCGACAGCTCCATCGTACACGATCCCTGCCGCGCCAAACTCGGCCGCCAGTGCGATCGCATCATCGAATGGTATATCAACTGGGGCGATGGCAAGCGCGATAACAAATTCAGCGTATTCAGCGGCGGATATCCCAGCCGAGTGGCGCACGACTATACCCGCAACGGCGAATTCACGATCAAGCTGAAAGTAATCACCGAACTGGGTTGCGAAGACAGCTTCGAGCTGAAGATCAAAATCCCCGGACCTATCCCGGTATTTGAATTCGCAACTACGCCGCGTATTTGCGTAGACGATACCGTGACCTTCCGCAACCTCAGCGTGAACCCTTCACCCCAGGCCAACTGGCTGTGGCGCTTCGGCGACGGCAACGTATTCACCACTACCACTCCGGTTGATGTGAAGCACCAGTACAAGACGCCCGGTACCTATTACGTATTCCTCGATCAGTTCGATAGTCTCGTAATTCCTCCGAGCATCCGCAAATACTGCCCCGCTACTTACCCCGATACCACTGAAGGTGCACAGCCTTACATGATCGTGGAAGTACTGCCCAAGCGCCCTGTGGTTGCCGCCCAGCAGAAAACAATCCTCTGCGTAGGCGAAGTGAACGAATACTACGACCAGAGTGACACGATTTACGATACCTACCTCTGGTCTTTCGTGAATCAGGCTACCAATAGCGTGGATACGATCACTACTGCCAGCGATACCCTCAAGCGCAGCTTCACCACACCCGGTAAGTACTTCGCTATCCTGCAGCCCAGGTTCCGCCTTACTACGCCTTTCCCGTGGTGCCCCATGCCCAACGACACCCTCGAGTTTGAGGTGCTAAACGTGAAGGCAGACTTCAATATCGACAGCAGCGATCTTCCCACCTTCTGCTTCGACCGCAGTCCTTCCGTAGGTGCTACCAAGTACCGCTGGGGTTTCTACCACGACAACGATATCAAGGCCAGCGGTGATCCTTTTGTAGAGAACACCAACAAGCCTGATCAGGTAGTCTGCAATAAGTACGATAGCCTTGGTTGCTGGTACGTATGTCTGATCGTAGAGAACGACAATGGCTGTAAGGATACCATCTGTAAGAAAGTGTGCAACACCTTCTTCGCTAAGATTGAAGTGCCGAACGTCTTCACACCGAACAAATCTTCGGATGGTGTCAACGACGTATTCGATATTCCGATCCGCGGTCATATCATGTACGACCTGAAGATATTCAACCGCTGGGGACAGCGCGTGTTTGCCTCAGAAGACGACAAGATCGACTGGAACGGCCGCGTGAACAACACCGGTGCTGAAGCTCCGGAAGGCACTTACTACTACCTCCTGAAGTATCAGTTCAAGAACCAGGATGAGAAGCGCGATGTGAACGGTGTTATCACCCTGATTCGCTAAGCAGCTTAAGAATCCGACTACTGAAAGCCCCTTCGCCCAGCGCGGAGGGGCTTTTGTATTTTTGTGGGATGCAGACATCAGCGGCCAATGATATCATCGCAGCGCTTTCCACCGCTCAAGGACAAGCGGCTTTGTCGGTGGTGCGGATGTCGGGTGCAGGTTGTGTGGAGTTACTCGATACTTGCTTTAGCCGCGACCTCGCAAATGCAC
Source organism: Flavobacteriales bacterium (assembly GCA_947463435.1). GTDB lineage: Bacteria > Bacteroidota > Bacteroidia > NS11-12g > UBA955 > REEB481. Next base: position 10,248 of record CANHTS010000051.1, read on the forward strand.
AGGGTTACAGCCTGCATTTCGGCCGCATCATGAACGGGGAAGAGTTGGTGGATGAAGTGGTGGTTTCAGTGTTCCGCAATCCGCATAGCTATACCGGTGAAGACCTGGTGGAAATATCCTGCCACGGTTCGCCTTATATCGTGTCTGAACTTCTGGAGCTTCTTTTTCGTAAAGGGGCCCGCCCGGCGCGTGAAGGTGAATTTACCCTGCGCGCTTTTCTGGCGGGAAAACTCGATCTGAGTCAGGCCGAAGCGGTTGCCGACCTTATCGCCAGCGAAAGCCGGAACCAACACAAACTGGCACTCCAACAACTACGCGGCGGATACAGCAAAGAGTTACAGTCACTCCGACAGGCGCTGATCGATTATGTGGCTCTCATCGAGCTCGAGCTTGATTTTGGTGAAGAGGATGTGGAGTTTGCCGACCGTGACGGACTGACCAAGCTGTTGCGTTCCATCCACGGCAGGGTGCAGGAATTGTGCGCATCGTTCAGGAGTGGCAATGCCATCCGCCAGGGCATTCCGGTTGTCATTGCCGGTAAACCCAACGCCGGGAAAAGCACCTTGCTCAATGCACTGTTGCAGGAAGAGCGCGCCATTGTCAGCGATATAGCCGGCACAACCCGCGACACGATAGAAGAACGCTTTGTGTTGAATGGCTCTGTTTTCCGTCTGATAGATACGGCCGGATTGCGTGAAGGTGCAGATCTGATTGAAGCACTGGGCATCGAACGTTCACATGCCCAGATACGACAGGCTGCCGTTGTGCTGTACCTTTTCGATATTGGTCAAACCACGCCGGAAAGGCTGCAGGAGGAATTAGCCGCCCTGCCCGATTCGGAAGCCTGGGTAATTCCGGTGGGCAACAAGTGCGATCGTTACCCCGAGGCCATGGATGGTTTTGCAGGTGTCAGGGATTTTACACCGGTCTCTGCCGCCAGAATTGAATTGTCGAATTTACTCGCTCAGCTGGCGCAGGTTCCGGCTGCACAAATGGCTTCAGGCAACAGCTTAATGGTTACCAATGTGCGGCACCTGCATGCCTTGCAATCGGGAGGGGAAGCCCTGGCAGCGGCCTTAGACGGTCTTGAAAGCGGACTTTCAGGTGAGTTATTGGCTTTTCATCTGCGCGTCGCCATCCGTGAAATCGGCAGCATAACGGGTATCATCGACAATGAGGAAGTGCTCGGGTCGATTTTTAGCCGTTTTTGTATTGGGAAGTGAGACACAAAATAAGTAGGTTTTATGCATTCAAAATCGGCGCAATCGTCATATCGCTGCTCTTCAAGTGGCTGGTTTGCAGCTCCGCACGCAGCTTCAGTTTGATTTCATGCGCCAATACTTCGAGCAGCCGAAGCTTGGCATAGGGACGGTGATAAATGAGGCTCACTTCGCGCACCGGATGTGGTGCGCTGAAATCGTGCACCTTGCCGCGCCGCGCCGCAGGCATATCTGCCACGTATAATTCAGGAAGCAAGGTCAACCCGTCCATGCTGTCGACCATGCTCAGGAGGCTGTCGAATGAATTGGGCTGGAATTGCAGGTTTTCGTCCATCGGGCGCGTCTGCAAGTCGCAGATTCGCATCACCTGCCCGGTCAGGCAATTGCCGCGCTCCAACAGCCAGATGCGTTGGTTGGCGATGTCTTTCGGACTGAGAAAGCGCGTTTCGGATGCGGCGATATCCCCGTACACCATCAACTTCTCGTAATAGAGGATGTCTTCTTTCACTTCCGGCTGATTCAATGGCGTGGAAACGATGCCGGCGTCGAGCAATCCGGCCTTCAACTGCTGCACGATATTGCCCGTGGTGATCTCCTGAATCTGCAATTGCAAACCTGGATATTTCTCCAGTAGTACCGGCAAGATCCTGTGCAATAAATTACCGGCAATGGTGGGGATGATACCCAGCTTCAGCAAACCCTCCACCCGGCCAAGGGATTCTGCGGCCAGTATCTTGAGCCTGTTCGCATGAAAAAGCAAGGTGCGCGCTTCGGCGATGATCTCTTTCCCGCAATCGGTGGTGATGATCGGGCTGGTCTTGCGGTCGAATAATACCACGCCCAACTCGTCTTCCAGCTTGCGGATCATGGTGCTCAACGTAGCCTGGGTGATGTTACAGGCTTCAGCGGCGCGACTGAAACTCCTCAAACGGTCAACCGCGGCGATATACTCCAGTTGTTGCAGGTTCATAACAGGCGGACTAGTTGCCTTCCAAAGAAAACCAAACTCATTGACAATGTCAATAACAGTCATAGAAACAATAGTCTTTCTCAATGTGTTAGTGTGTTGCAATTTTGTGGGAAGAAGTTCGGCCTTTTCCATGCTCCCGCTCAGTTGAATAGCTTGCCGCCGGGGGGATTACGGCAGGTTGTGGGGCATGGGAGAGGGCGAACGCAATTGAGCAATAAAGCATAGCGTTAGATGAAAAAGCAACTCTTACTCAGTTTCCTGGCCATGTGGATCTTGCAGGCCTCGGCACAGGAGAAAGTAGCTGAATGTCCGATGGGGCATGGCAGCGGCAGCAAGACCGGCAACGAGCGTTGGACGGCCACCCGCGCCGACCTGGTTTTTGGTTCCGATTCTGAGTTGCGTGCCCTGGCTGAAGTATATGCCGCTGCCAATGCGCGCGAAAAGTTTGTACGCGATTTCGCAGCTGTCTGGAACAAGGTGATGAACCTCGACCTTTTTGATCTGATAAACAAACCCTGACCCGGGCCACAGCCCGATAATACGGCAGAGCCCGGCCCATGTGGTCGGGCTTTTTCGTTTTCCAACCCGCTTCTTTAGTCGTTGCGAAGCACAAGTGCCTGTAAAGTTCTTCGACAGAAAAGCACGCAGATACATGAAACCAGGTTCAATTCAACGGATATAATTGTCTTATTTAAAAAAGACGAATGAATCCACTAAATCAAGTTATACGCGGGTTGAAATAACATGAATGCGTATTAAGGAAGATTTTGTGGCCCTGTTTTGAGTACTTTCGCGCAATATATTTTCAAAGGCAACCGAATACGCCATGCGTCCCTGAACCCATCCATTACGGTGCAGGGTTTTTTCCGTGTTTCCGAATCGCGTTAATTTGCCGATCACATACCCATGATGAAGATGTCGCGCAGCGCCCTTGCATTGCTCTCCCTTCTGCTGCCCTTGGCCCTCCAGGCCTTCCCGCAACCCCGCCACCTGTCTGTAGGCCTGCTCAACCAGGTCACTTCTTTTCCCATCAGCGGCTATCCGCAGTTGTTGCGTCAATACCATCCCGGTATCCAGGGTTCGCTGAGCTGGACCTGGAAAGAGAAAGGCCGCATGGCACTCATCCAGGAAGCACACCTGGGCTACCAATACCACCGCCACGTGCAACATGGTATTTCGCTGTATTCCAGTTTCGGTCCGCAATGGCGTTTCGGCAACTGGAGCGCGGGACTGGCATTGGCTGCAGGCTACTGGCACAGCATTCCAACCGATGGCGTCTACCGCAGCAAGGGCGATGGCAGCTTCGAACGCACGATGCGCTTCGGGCGGCCCCAGCTGGTCGGCGGTTTCCAATTGCAGGCGGGCTATACGACGCCCGGTTTGACACAATGGTTCTGCCGCATCGAGAGTTTGTTGCAGACGCCTTTCGTGCCCGGTTATGTACCTGTTTTGCCGCTCAACCGCCTGCATGTCGGTGTCCGCATCCCGATTCAGTTTAAACAACCTTTGATCCTGCCATGAAGATGAACCTGCGCACTTTTACCTGGCTCGGCCTGGCAGTCTTTGCTTTCGGTCTGACAGCGTGTGAACGCACCGGGGCCGATCCCGGTATTGCTTGCAGCAAGCTAAACGATACCGCTGCGCCGCATCCGGAGGCAGCACAGTATGAAGCGCTCTTGCAGAAATACATCCGCCTCGGCCTCCCCGGCATTGCTGTGCGGGTGGAAGATGGCCGCGGTATTTACAGCGGTGCTGCCGGGCTCGCCGATATCCGCGGAGGCATCAACTTCACGCCCTGCACGGTGAGTAAGCTCGGCAGCGTCACGAAGCCCTTCCTGGCCACATCGGTGTTCCGACTTGCCGAACAAGGAC
>CANHTS010000052.1 GCA_947463435.1 Flavobacteriales bacterium
CGCATAGTGTACGAAGAAGGCGATGTGCAGCAGGTCTGCTATCCGCGTTCTGCGCTGAAGTTTTTTCAGCAATTGCCGTTGTTGCTTTCCGGCGCGGCAGATCATTTTGGCTTTACCGATGAGGAAATTGCGATCATGTGCGGCAGCCACAACGGAGAGCAAGAACATCTCCGCGTGGTAAAGTCTATTCTCGCCAAGATTGGAATGAACGAGAGCCAGCTCCTTTGCGGCGCGCAGGCTCCCACGCTTAAACAAGATTATTACGCGCTGATCCGGGCCGGTGAAGCGCCCCGTGCCCTGCACAACAACTGCAGCGGCAAGCACGCAGGCTTTCTGGCCTGGTGCGTATACAATCAGGCGGATACCGACACGTATCTACAGGGCGATCATCCCTTGCACACAGAAATCAGGCGTTGGGTTTCAGCTTTCTACGAATTGCCTGAAACGGCACTGCAAACGGGCATTGACGGCTGTTCAGCGCCCATCTTCGCCATGCCGGTCATCAACCAAGCCGTTGCCTACCGCAACCTCGCAGCGCCCGATAAGTTCGAGCCCGCAGTGCAGGAAGCATGTGCCCGCATCAGAAGGGCGGTAAGCCATTTTCCGCTCATGATAGCAGGAAGCAAGCGCTACTGCACCGACCTGATGCGCGTAGCAGGCAGCAAGATTGTAGGTAAAACCGGTGCAGACGGCGTGTATTGTATCGGTATACCCGACCGCGGTCTGGGCATCGCCATCAAGATCGACGACGGCAAGATGGGCCCGCAATACCATGTGGCCCAGCAGCTCTTGCACAACAGCGAATTGCTGTCGGAAGCCGAAGCCGAAGAACTCGCTTCGTACCTGCGTACCGAACAGAAGAATTTCGCAGGCCGCACGACGGGCTGGCTCCGCGTAAATCCGGACATTCGCTGCCGGATCTGACCCTTTCACCCGCCCAAACGGCCCGTTGACATAATTCCGCCCGCGCATTCGAAGGGCTGATGTAACTTGCTGCCGCTGAAGCAGGTCGAACCTCCCTCACAGTGAAATTTTCCCCCTGTTTCAGCGTTTACCATTCGTATTCATGCGCCCAATCTTCCTCCTCACCTTGCTTGCAACCGGATTCGGTTCACTCAAAGCTCAATCCGTCTACACAACTACCCTCGAAGGCCGTACCGTTTTTGTCTTCCCTTATCGCCTCGAAGGGAACTGGAAAAACAGTACCGCCGAACACCGCTTTTTCGGCAGCAACAGCCAGTTGGTAGATATTCCATACAGTCCGGTTGCGCTGCCCGATGGCGAATACATCGCCTATTGCCCCATGCCCACGCCGCGTTTCAATAAAAAAGAAGGGAGTCAATACTATCTAAAATCCGATACTACTGTGCTGGCGGCGCGCTTCTTCGTGCGCAACAACCTGAAACAAGGCCCGGCGGAATTTTACAATACCCGCACCTACGATGGCGGAAAACAGCGCATTTGCTACCGCGGCGTGTACGTGAAAGACCGCAAGGAAGGCAACTGGACCCAGATAACGTACAACTATTATAGCATCGTAACAGACAGCACGCATATCCCCTTCAAAAACAACCTGATCGATGGGGAAGTGGTGCGCTACAGCGGTACGGGTGTGCGTTACCAAACCTCCCGATACGAGGCCGGACAGAAGAACGGTGAAACGCGTACGTACGATAAAGATGGAAATGTCCGCAGTTATACCCAATACAAGAACGATGCAAAACACGGCTGGGATTGGGATTCGACATCGGTGACAAACAAGAAGAATTCGTATCAGGAGAGCAAAATGCGTTGGTTTCAAAACGGTCGGTTCACCCAGGAAGGCCGGTTTACCTTTAAAAATGAAAACTACAGCTTTGTTCGCACGGTGCGCATCCTCGATTCCATTGATATGCAATCAGCAGCTGGATACAGGCAGCGGCAGGATTCCGGTATCTGGTATGCTGAAAACTACAGCTCCATGAGCGGAATGGGAGCCTGGCCACACGATATCAGTCCCGATTACCGCAGCCGCGAGTGGATCCAAAACAAACGCTTCGAAAGCACTGTGGTTTACGGGAACGGGAACAGCACCTCCGTTTACTTCCTCGGCAGGGCCCAACGTGTAGAGGAATATGAAATTGATTACACTTCAAAGACAGGGAAAGAAGAGAAGAAAGAATTCCACGAAACCCTCCGGTACATCGGGTACGACAGCACGTATGGCAACCTTTTCCACCTGAAACGCTGGGAAAATGGAAACCTGGTTAGAGAAAACTATTACGGCCTGCGCGACTTTCGTGCGCAAGAATTGCGCGAGGTCGTGCATAAAGAGAACTCCTCCGGCAATATGCGCTACGCTGTAGAAACCAAGCCCGGCTATTTTACCGCAATTCTCAAACAACCCATTCCTGCTGTTTACACTTCCGATTCAGTGCAGACGAACGACAAGAATGGCCAATTGTATTACCGCCTGGTGCGCCGGAATGTCATTACCAAGGATAGTGTTTACACTTTGACAGAACGGCAGGACAACGACCGCAAGAAAGAGGCTAGGCTTAAGCCCCTGCGCATGGAAATAACCCGACATGCCGACAGCACCCTTACCCTGAAACAGTATGTCGGATTTCAGGAGTTGCCGCAATTGCAGGAACTGGTTACGGTACATACCAAGCCGGGTGCACCACCGGCCAACAGGTACTTATTCCTCGAAGACGAGAACCTCAGCAAAACCACCTTTCTTTATTCCATGGAGTACGGTTTTCCTGACCGCTCCCGGTCAACCTTGTTGCTGAATGGTAAACCCTTTACCGGCGGCTGGAACCTGCACCTGGATAAACGCAAAGTGCGCGACGCTCGGGGAGGAGATGAGGTGGAAGACCTGGAAGACTTTAAACTGGTACAAATCAAGCGGCGCTTCCTGCCGGGTTACGATACTTTCATTCATGTGAACGCTGTAGGACTGCCGGCCTGGATCAATCCGCGCTCGGTGGCAGATTATCCCAATTACAGGAAAGTCAAGCACATACAGGCCGAGGTATATTCCCAATGGATGAATGGGGTGCTCAGTGGCCGCGCCAGTGCATGGGATGAACGCAGCGCACGCAAGGTGAAAGCTGACTACGCCATGGGCCGCAAACACGGCACAGAAGCGTTTCAATGGGAAAACGAACACGGGCAGATACAAGGATTCCATAACCATTATGAAAATGGTGAAAGGGTGGGCAATTACACCGATCCCTTCAATCACCTGCAGCGGCAGATTCGTCCTTACCGCCGCAACAAACCCGATGGCTTGCATACCATGAGCGGCGATGATGCGGACAGGCAGGTGAGCTTCTTCATGCGCCAGGGCCAGCCCGATCTCCATATCATCCGATCCGAAACCAATACCGGCTGGATCCGCGATTCGCTGCCGCTGACCAACGGCATTCCCAACGGATTGTACCGTTCGTACTGGACCAGGTTCGAATCGAACAGCGGCCCGGATATGGACCGCATGAGCGATGAAGAACTTGTGGAATACGCCGGTCGTGGCCAGGTAGAAACAGCCATGCCCAGCACCGCGCGCATCCCCAGGAGCGAAGTGTATTTCAATCAGGGAATTGCCGAAGGCAAAGCCCGCTTCTGGTTCGAAAAAGGCGGCATCAAGGCTGAAGTAACCTTCCGGCCCGAAGATTCCATGCGCCTCTTCAAGATTACCACGGCGAGCGACGGTTTTGAACTTTCAGGTTTGAAGGAGGTAAGGCCCAATTTATCCATCCGATCCATGAATTCTGGCAAGATGCTGCGTTCTGAATTGCGTGAACTTTCCCTGGAAGACTCGTATGCGCCTGAATTCAATCGAGGAAGTACGATTGTCAGACCGCGCAAACCCTATTACCTCGAATACCGCCGCGCGGTTGATTATGAGGAAGACGGGCTCTCAGACCGCAATGCAAACTGGCTGGAGCTCTCCAACAGCTGGACAGCCGATTACCGCTATTTCTTCACCAACGGACAGGTGAGCCAGGAAGGCCGTGTGGAGAACGGTCAGCGCAGCGGCTGGTGGACTTTCAGCAACGAATCGGGCAATAAGCTCAAGGAGATAGAATACACGTCAGGTGAGGTGCTTGCCCCCAATGGCAGCGGAGATACCCTGCGCTACAAAGGCCGTATCCGCGGTTATCACCCCAAAGGTTACTTGTTGTATGAAGGCTATGTAATGGATGAATCGTTCAGCTACAGCTGTGCAACCGAAACCGACCTCAGCTTTGAAGACATCTGGTACACTGCGTTTTACGACAGCGCCGGCAATCAGACCCTGCAACAATACAGCGGCAAGGTGTACGATTTCCATGTGAATACGGTGAAACGGATGGATGGATTCATCCGCAACGGCTTGTACGACAGCACCTGGTACCGCTATTCCATTGGCGGAACCCTGGAATCTGCCGGCAAATACCGGAATGGTAAAAAGGATGGCCGCTGGCTGTTGGGCGACCTCGAAGGCATCAATTTCCTCGACAACCAATGTTTCGATGCCGGCGACGAATGGCGCATGATGCAACTGGCCAATGAGCTCGATTTTACAGAAGAAATCTGGGATAACGGCAACCTCATCCGTACTTCCACACTGAATATCCGCAAAGACGGCAGCGCAGACGATTACACGCCCGGTACTTATGCAGACATGCCCTGGCTTTGGGGCAAGAAACGCATACGCGGCATGCAGGAACGCGCTTTTTACCGCGATCCGGAAGAAGACGACGATGATGATAATTTCCGCAGACGCAAATACAATCATGCGGATTTCTAAACAGCGTATGCCTTCCTGAAAAGCAATGCAAGATTTGACCGGTATCGAAAGGCAACCCATGGAAGAGCGGAATTGGCCGGATATCATTGCTTACCACAATCAAATGGATAGCAAATGGACAGGTATTTGTCAGCGCTTGTACGCCGCCATTGAACGTGCCTTGCCAGAGGCCGAAGCCCGCATTTGGCACGGGCATCCTGTCTGGTTTATCGACGGCAACCCGATCGTGGGCTACAGTTTGCAAAAGCCCGGCATACGGCTGATGTTCTGGAGCGGGGCCGGTTTTGACGAAGAAGGACTGACGGTGCGCGGTGAGAAATTCAAAGATGCTTCGGTGTTTTATACGGATGAAGCAGACATAGATCTCCTCCGTTTGAACCGCTGGCTCGGAATGTCGCGCGATATCCAGTGGGACTATAAAAATCTGGTGAAACGCAAGGGAAAACTGGAACGCCTGAAATGAATACAACACCAGAACACGATCTCCGCATCGCCGGGATGACTTTCGCTGAAGTCTACCCGCATTACGTGCGCAAGGTCGAAAGCAAAGGTCGGACGCTGGAAGAATTGCATCAGGTGATCCAATGGCTGACGGGTTACACAGAAGCCGATATTCAGGAATGCATCGCAGACCGGCGCAACTTTGCGGCATTTTTCGGGCAGGCAAAACTGCACCCGAATGCCCACCTCATCACCGGCAGCATTTGCGGCTACCGCATCGAGGAAATCCAAAACCCATTGACCCGGCAGGTGCGTTACCTGGACAAGCTGGTGGATGAACTGGCGAAAAGGCGGAAAATGGAGAAGATACTCAGGGCAGGCTGACCCTCAGTTGTTTTCCGCCAGTTCCACCATCGTGCGGAACTGAATCTTCGGATTGTTGTCTTGCGTCATGCGCAGGGTAAAGGCTGTTTCAGCCAGGAAAACCGGCTGATTGTCTTTGTCCCATGCGATGTTGTTTTGCCTGAACTTCATGAAATCGCGGATGGCTGTTTCGTCGCCGCTCATCCAGCAGGCCTTGTGGATATTCCGCGCTTCGAAGCGGCATTTCGCGCCGTATTCGTGTTCCAGACGGTGCTGCAAAACTTCAAACTGGAGTTCTCCGACCGTGCCGATATACTTCCGGTTGCCGGGCTCCTGCCGGAAAAGCTGTGCCAATCCTTCCTCCGTCAACTGTTCTATCCCTTTTTCCAATTGTTTGCTCTTCAAGGGATCGAGGTTGATCACTTCCTTGAATATCTCGGGTGAAAAGCTCGGAATCCCCTGAAAATGCAGGATTTCACCTTCCGTCAGCGTGTCACCGATCTTGAAGTTGCCGGTATCGTACAAGCCGACTACATCGCCGGCGTAAGCATCCTCCACCACTTCCTTGGAACGCGCCAGGAAGGTATAGGGGTTGGCGAAGCGGAGGTCTTTGCCGGAACGCACATGCCGATACGGCCGGTTCCGTTCAAATTTGCCGCTGCAAACCCGCAGGAACGCGATGCGGTCGCGGTGCCGTGGGTCGATGTTCGCGTGTATCTTGAATACAAAGCCGGTGAATTTCTGTTCGATCGGTTCCACCATCCGCTCTTTCGTCGGACGGTGAACGGGAGTAGGGGCCAATTCAAGGAAGGTTTCCAGAAGCTCCTGCACACCGAAATTGTTCAAACCTGAACCGAAGAACACAGGCGATACTTCCGCGCGCAGATAGCTGTCGCGATCCAAGTCACCGTAAACGCCGTCGATCAGGTCTACATCTTCCTTCAGTTTGGAAGCATTGCGCTCGCCAATCAGCGCAGGCAATTGCGGATCATCCACGCCATTGATGCGGACGATATCATTGGCTACCTTGGTCTTGTTGCTTTCGAAGAGGTTGAGCGAACGGCTGGGCAAAAGGTACACGCCTTTGAAATCGCGGCCCGAATTGATTGGCCAGCTCATCGGATGCACGTGGATGTTCAGCTTGTTCTCCAGCTCGTCGAGCAGGTCGAACGGATCCTTGCCATCGCGATCCATCTTGTTCACGAAGGTGATCACCGGCGTAGCACGCATGCGGCAAACTTCCATCAGGCGCTCGGTTTGTTCTTCCACACCCTTCACGCTGTCGATCACGAGGATGACACTGTCTACTGCCGAAAGAGTGCGGTAGGTGTCTTCAGCAAAATCTTTGTGGCCAGGTGTATCGAGGATATTGACCAGCTTGCCGCCGTATTCAAAGCTCATCACCGAAGTGGCCACCGAAATACCGCGCTGTTTCTCGATTTCCATGAAGTCGGAGGTGGCGGCCTTGGTAATCTTATTGGACTTCACCGCGCCAGCCGACTGGATTTGTCCGCCAAACAGCAGCAATTTTTCTGTCAGTGTGGTTTTGCCCGCATCGGGGTGGGAGATGATGGCGAAGGTTTTGCGCCGTTGTATTTCGGCTTCGTATGCCATAAGGTTCAGGTGATGTTGCGTATGCTGTGGAAGCGATGGGTATAGCGGCCGAGCCGTTCGTTGTAGATGCCTTTTTCGTCGAGCAGGTCTTCGCGCACTTCGCCGCTGGCGTGCAGGATGGTGTGACCACCGGTGGCGAGACCGACATGGGCGATGCGGCCTTCATCGTTTTTGAAGAACACCAGGTCGCCCGGCTTGTGGATTTCGAAAGGAACTTCCTTGCCAACCAAAGCTTGTTGGGAAGCGTCGCGGGGCAGGGCGATGCCGTTGATTTTGGCAATCACCTGCACGAATCCGGAGCAATCGCAACCCCAGATCGTCCGCCCGCCCCAGAGATAGGGAGCGCCAAGCCAGCGGCGTGCGTCGTCGAGCATGGCGCTGCGGACCGACATCATCGGGTGGGCTGTTTCAGGAGCAGCTGTGTATTCTTCGTCCATCACCGTCCAAACTGCAGTTCGGGTCAATTCGCTGCCGCAGGGAAGGTGCAGGCGCTGGGCGTGGTTTCGGATTTCGGTGTAGGGATCGCGGAGGATATGCAGGCGTTCTTCCTGAAGTTCATCGCATTGTTGCCGGCTGATCCAGCCCTGGTAGCGGTCGAAAACGGTTTCCACCCGCAGCCAATCGGCTTGTTCTTCCAGCACCGAAAATGATTCTCCGTTTAATACCGATGAAATCATTTCGCTGCGGCTGTCGGGTTCGGAACGCAAGGGTGCCCAGGGCACGCGGCAGTAGTACGCTGGCTGCATCAGAGGTGCAGCCTTTCCTTGCGGTCGAGCAGTACGGCTTCGCTTTCCACATGGTCGGGGTCGGGCACGCAGCAATCAACCGGACAAACAGCAGCGCACTGGGGTTCTTCGTGGAAACCGGTGCATTCGGTGCATTTGTCGGGCACGATATAATAGACTTCGTCGCTGATCGGACCGTTCTTGTGTTGTGCGTCGACCGTCTGGCCACCGAGCAGGGCGTAAGGACCTGTCACGGTGGTGCCGTCGGATATGGCCCATTCCACGCCGGCTTCATAGATGGCGTTGTTCGGGCATTCGGGTTCGCAGGCCCCGCAATTGATGCATTCTTCGGTGATGATAATAGCCATGGAAACGGGATGCAAAATTAGTTTGCTGCAGCCGTATTTTGCGAGACCAACCAAGAGCCTTTTCCCATGCGCATCGGTATACTGTCAGATATTCACGACAACCTCGTTAACCTCGACCGCGCCCTGGCGCATTTTCGCAGTGCAGGTGTAAGCGAACTCATCTTCTGTGGCGATTTCTGTTCGCCGTTCTCGGCTGCAAAGCTGGCAGGCTGGGAGGGTAAGGTGCATGCTGTTTTCGGCAACAACGACGGCGACCGGTTTACGATCCGCCAGAAAATCCAACACCATCCCGAATTCCATTTGTACGGCGAATACGGCGGCGACGAAGAACACCTGATTACCATCGACGGCGTGCGCATCTGCATTACGCATTATCCCTTTTATGGGGTGGCCCTGGCCCGCACCGGCTGGTTCGACGCCGTTTTTACCGGCCATACGCACAAGGCAGAGAAGCAACGCTTCAGCAGCTGCCTCCTGCTCAATCCCGGCGAAGTAGCCGGCGTCTTCGGCCCGGCTACGGTTGCGGTGTACGATACGCAGCTCAGGTCGAGCGAGATTGTGGCGTTGTGAGCCTGTCTTGGAAAGAGCCGGTCATTGAGCCTGTCGAAATGGGGTCACATTCATTGTGAATCTGTTTGACATGGCTGCTTGTTTCACCACCGCAGCTACGGCTTGTAACCTGCCGGTCACTGAGTAGCTGCAGCGAAGCGCAGGCGTATCAGCTTGCCCCGACACCTTCGTCGGGGAAGTGACACAATCAAATTCCGAGGACACGGTTTTTCCGTCGAAGGGCGTTGGGGCAGGCGTGCGAGAAAGATCGCGGGCGCAGCCTTGCGACTTAATCGCCGGGCGGTGTAGTTCCTGGTCGCCGCGCTCAGGTTTCCCCGACGAAGGTTGTCGGGGCAGGCGAGCGCTCAACCACCGCGGGCGGTGAGATTCACAAATCAACCTGAGTCTTTTCCTCGGCAAAAACCGTCTTCAAGGGCATGTCTCCGCGCACAGTTTTCTTTTTGTAAATTTGAACTACCTGCGCCATGACTAGCAAAGACGAGATTCTAACCAAGCTCCGCGAAACCAAAGCCCGGCTAACTGGCTTGGGCGTGCGTCAGGTTGGGCTGTTCGGTTCTTACTTGCGCAATGAACAGGACAGCACCAGCGATATTGATTTATTGGTTGATTTTGAACCCGGCCAAGAGAACTTCGACAACTTCATGGCCGTATACGATTTGTTCGAGGAAACCTTCAGGAACGAGAAAATTGAAGTGGTGACCCTCAATGGGCTTAGTCCACACATCGGACCGTATATTCTGAAGGAGGTAGCATATGTCTAAAGAAGCGAAAGAGTATCTGCGGCATATTCTTGATGAATGTGAGTATCTGATCAGGGTTGTTGAAAATCTGGAATTCGACGGTTTTCTTGAAGACGAAACGCTCAAAAGGGCTGCCGTGCGAAGTCTGGAAATAATTGGTGAGGCGACGAAGAAAATCCCGATTGATGTGAAACTCCAATGGTCTGGCATTCCGTGGAAAAGCATGGCAGGCATGCGTGACCGATTGATCCACGATTACATAGGCGTTAACTACCATATCGTCTGGGATGTGATAAAGAACAAAGTACCTGAGATGCAAGTACGTATCCTGGATATCCTGAATCCCGGCTGAATTCAAATTTTTTCAGGAGATTGGTTCATGAACTAGCGGTCATTGAGTCGCGAGGCTAGGCTCGCGTTCCAGGACCTGTCGAAATGGGGTCACATTCAATGTGAATCTGTTGAACACCGCTGCTTGTTTCACCACCGCAGCAACGGCTTGGAACCCGCCGGTTACTGTGTAACCGCGAGGCACCGTTGGCGGTTTGCAACTTATCGAAATGAGATCATGTTAACTGCGAGCAAAAAAGACAATTGCGCCCGCAGGCCCTCGCGCGACACCAAGGACACAAGCGACACGAAGGACGCGAGCCTCCTGGTCGACAGCGTCCTACGCTGTCGCAAAAGTCCCACGAAGGGTTTTACGCGCGTTTTCTTTCTTTGAACCGGCTGTTCGGTGTGTTTTGAGATTATATGCAAGTCTTCGCGCGCAAAGACTTGCGACTTAACTACCGCGCAATGCCGCCCGGTCATTGAGCGCCACGAGGCGTTGCTCGCGGTCGTAGACTTGAAGCGGAGCGGAAAGCAGTCGAAATGCCCCGACGAAGGTTGTCGGGGCAGGCAGGCGTCGAAAGATCGCGAGCGGAGCCTCGCGACTCAACAACCGCGCGCGTGCCAACTTTGATTTTTTACACAAAAAAAAGCGGCATCCACCGCTTTCCTCCGTTTACGACCGTCTGTCAATGCATTGAATCTGCCAGACCGGTCGGGGTGAGTGGATTCGAACCACCGACCCCCACGTCCCGAACGTGGTGCGCTAACCTGGCTGCGCTACACCCCGAATTTTGCCTCTAAGGCACCGTTTTTCAACGGGACTGCAAATATAGCGCGATCGCAGCTTTTGGCAATGGGTTGCTGGTGAATGGTTACGGAATTAAGAAGGCATGGCGCAAACCAATCAATGGAAATATTTCGGTACATCCTGTCAGGTATTTCTTCCAAAAAATATTATTGTTGAAAACCAATGAATACACTGAGTGAAAGGATTACATGCGATCCGGACATTTGTCATGGTGAGCCGGTTGTCCGAGGCTTGCGTTATCCGGTTGCCCTGATATTGGAGCTACTGGCCGGGGGAATGAAACACGAAGAATTGTTGCACGATTACCCGGATTTGGAAGAAGAAGATATACGCGCATGTCTTGCGTATGCAGTCAGTCTGAGTTGAGATATCAGCGTATGTCAAAATCGTGCCAACACTTGGCCGGAAACGCGACAGAACTTGATTAACCCTGAACTTTCCCATTTTACTGGCCTTCATCCAAGCAACCCCAGACACCTCTTTCCCGTCTTTTCCCGAAACCAGCCCCGGCGCGTTTGCCTTGGCGCGGTTTTTGCCAAACCCATCCTGCATGCATATCCGTTTCCTGATCGCCGCAAGCGCCGTCTTCCTGTCCAGTCTTGGCTTCTCCAGCGCCCAGACCGCACCCGATGATTCTGTTTTCACCTTCCGCAGCAGCCTGAGCAGCCAACGCATCTTCGTGTTCCAACTTGCTGAGTCGGAATATGTGACCAACGAGAACGATCAGATCATCGATATGGCCAGCGATACGCTCTATATCGTCTTCGAACGCAAAGCCTCCAAAAAAGGAGAAACCTTTTACACCATGCGGTACATGTCGGCCTACATGGGCAATGGCATGGGCGTTACCGGTATGTTCAGCGATTCGCTGCGCAATATGACCTATGAAATGGAGTTCGATACCGTGGGCAGGCTGGCCGGTATCCGCAACTGGACCGTCTTCCGCGATATTTATCTGGCCGATGCCGCTAAAAAGCTGCGCGAAAACGTCATCAACGCTGAACAATACAACCAGATCAAGGAATACTTCGAAAAACGCGATAAGGTAGAAGCCACCGTCGCCCAGGATATCTTCGGTCTCTTCAGTCAACACGGCAAAGAGCTGCTCCTCAATGCAGAATACATCGTGGTGCGCGAAATGGCCAATCCTTTCACCCGCGAACCGGTACTGATCCAGGGAAAACAGTACTTCTCACGCCCCCAGGGAACCAAAAACACCTACATAGGTATCGGAAACTGGGAAACCGATGCGAAGACGGAACAGGATTTCCTTAACGACTATAACCGCATCAGCGAAATGATTCGCAAAGCAGACCCCAGTCGTCAGGTCAGGCAGGTTACCAATGTGAAACTGAACTGCGAAGTGCAATGGACGTATAACCGTGCTCAGTCCAAGTTGATGAATTACCGCGTTTCTGACGTGGTGCTCATGAACAACAGCTCCAAGGGCCGTATCCGCGCCTTCCAACTCTGGGATCTCGTGAACTGAAGCGGTTCAGAGAGCGTGTAAATCCAACCAGCGCTCCGCAGCCTCAGGATACAGATCGTATTCAATGCGGTGGATTTGTTCGCTTACTTCATCCAAACTTTCTCCGCCTTTCAACGTAAAACCGCGCTGAAGCAAGATTTCGCCTTCGTCAAAATGTGCATTGACGTAGTGAACGGTCACGCCGTGTTCTTTTTCTCCGGCGGCAAGAACGGCCCGATGCACATAATCTCCGTACATGCCTTTGCCACCGTACGCCGGTAAGAGGGCCGGGTGAATATTCAGGATGCGGCCGGCATAGCGTTCAACCCAACGCTGCGGAAACAAGCGCAGGAATCCGGCCAGGAGGATTAAATCGGGTGAAAATGACGCGAGTTCGTCGTCCAACTTTCCGGGACTATTGAGTTCAGCGCGGGTGAAAACCACCACCGGCAATCCTTCCAGCTTCGCTTTGTCAATTACACCGGCCTGCGGATTATCGGTAAAAACCGCTACCACACGGGCCCGCTCGCTGTGCTTGAAATGCCGGGTCAGGTTGAGGGCATTGCTGCCGCTTCCGGAGGCAAAAATGACAATGTTCTTCACGGCTTTGCCGCATTGAAGCGGAATCCCGAGGCCATGATATCGTAAATGCGGTACATCGACATGCCGGGTGTTTTGTCGGCATATTCGAGGAAGCCTTCAAAGTAGATGGTCCGTTTTCCTGCTTTGTCGGGGAAAGCGATACGGCGGAAAGGTCCGCGCTGCCATTCGCCGCCGATCGTCCAGTATCCGCGCCAGGCACTCAAGGTTTGTCCGTTCCAGCTGAGGGAATCTCGAAGCAGGGGATAGGCATCGCTGCGGCTGCTCATCATCGATGTGCCATTGCTGCCGTGGATATAGCGTTTCCCGAAAGTGTCGCGGATGCGCAGCATGGCTTCATCGTTCGCTTGGAGGCTGTCGGCTACGATGTTGATAAACAGACTGTTGCGAAAATCCTTCCCAGGCCAAACCAGCCACAGCATTTCGCGGTTCGTCTGCTGTATTTTGAATTGTGGCGGCAAGGGGAAACTGAAGCCGTAGCTGTCTTCTATAAGCTTCTTGATGCTGTCGGAATACTCGTTTTGCATCAATCCGCCGACGAAGCCGAGTTGTTGGACTTGCTGATCGAGTGCTGCACGGAGGCTGCGTCCGTCACCAATGCGCTTGTCAAGTTCATCGGGCGTTTTTGCTTCCAGCAACAAAACGGTTTGGGGTTTGGCCCATACATCGCGTGCGATCAAAAAGCCATTCACTTCTTTGGCATTGACTGCAGCCTCTTCCCACAAAACCTGCATGCCGCTGCTGTTGTGGTTATCGCTTCGCATCAGCACCATGGTCGCCATGGTCAGGGCTTCCCCTTTGGCCTCGTCAGGATGCAGGTTTATTTGCCTCCAGCTGGGCTCTGCCGGATTCAAGCCGGGCATAGGGAAATCGAATGCACGGTCTGTGGCCGGGGCAATCATGTTCTCAAAATCCGCATCGCAGATCAACGTGAGTTCGCCCGGAAAACCGTTGGATATTGGCAGAATTTCCTGTTTTTCCCCGCCCTTGCGC